>CAYMWC010000278.1:0-7241 GCA_964393695.1 uncultured Pleurocapsa sp. | reverse complement strand
GAGCTATTTACGTGGCTCAAGAAGCAGAACAAGAAGCGCAGGCAGATATTAATCGTGCTAAAGGGAGAGCAGAAGCTCAAAGGTTACTAGCTGAAACTTTGAAAGCCCAAGGTGGTCAACTAGTGTTACAAAAAGAAGCGATTCAAGCCTGGAAAGAAGGGGGATCTCAAATGCCCAAGGTGCTAGTGATGGGAGGAAAAGAGCAAACAAGTGTTCCTTTTCTCTTTAATCTGAATGATATTGAGCAATAACGCACTTTAGTTTAGTAGTTTTTTTAACAATACAAACTATCAAAAGGTAAGCAAAAATGGTTGAATTTCACAATCCTGCTCTTAAAGAAGAATCCCGATACGAACCAGCACTAATTATTCCCCTGAGAGAAAGTGAATCAATTCTTGACTGGTTAAAACACACGGATCGGTTATTTAAGTTACGTGAACCCCATCGCTTTAATGATAACAATGTGCCAGAAGAGCTAGAAGATATTATTGTAGAATCCATTTCCGATTTAGATGAAGAGGAGTAATTACTGTTTTTAGCTTTTAGCCCTGAAAGTCAGATTTAAGTGACATTAATTCTTTAATCTACACTAGCCAACTAGCAGGTTTTCCTCTGGATAGTGAAGACTGCTAGGACGAGGATCGCCAATGATGGCTGCAATCAACAGTAAAATACTGACCCTACCAATATACATAGATAATACTAAAATTACTTTGGAAGCCACGGTGATACTACTAGTGATCCCTGTAGACAAGCCGACTGTGGCAAAAGCAGAAATTACTTCAAATAGAATTGGCAGAAACTCAAATTTAGGATCAAAAGAAGAAATTAAAATGGTCATCAAAACAATTGATCCTGCTGTGCCAAAAACTACCGCTACTGCTTTTAAAATTAAAGTACTGGGAACTTGTCGTTGATACAAGACTACTTCGTCTTTTCCCTGTAAAACCGATTTAGTACTGTTATATAAAATTCTAAAGGTAGTAGTTTTAATTCCGCCTCCTGTACCGCTAGGACTAGAACCAATAAACATTAGTCCCATGGTTATAAATAATCCCGCAGTGGTCATCTTACCTTGATCGATGGTGTTAAAGCCAGCTGTTCTGGTGGTTACAGATTGAAACCAAGCAGCTACTAATCTATCTTGAAAATTCAAAGAGCCTAAAGTATTAGAATTATTGAACTCAGTTAAAAATACAGCGATCGCACCAACGCCTAATAACATAATAGTAGTACTAAGAGCTACTTTAAAATTAAGAGAAAAGCAAAATCTTCCAGGCTGACGCTGAAATTTATGAACGAGCCATAAATATATCTCAATGATTACTTGGTAGCCAATACCACCAAAAAGAATTAACCCAGGAATAATTATATTAATTGCCCAAGAAGACTGATATTGGACAAAATTATCAGAAAGTAATCCAAAACCAGCGTTATTCCAGGCACTAACACAATGAAAAATTGAAAACCATAATGCTTTTGTTGACCAACCATATTTAGGAACAAAAGCAAAAAGCAGTAAAAAAGTACCTGTAATTTCAAAAATCAAGGTAGTGGCAAGAATAGATTGTATTAAACTACTGCTACCTAGCAAAAAAGGTCGATCAAAAGATTCTTGAATCGCAAATTTTTGTCTCAGGTCAAATTTTCTGCCAAGTAGTAAAAGTAGAAAAGTAGTCATGGTCATATAGCCAAAACCACCTATCTGGGCTAATAAAGCAATGGTTAATTGTCCCCAAAAAGAAAAATAGCTGCCTGTATCCACTACCGCTAAACCTGTAACACAGACTGCGGAAGTCGAAGTAAACAAAGCCACAATCCAACTGTTCCATTCTCCCGAAACAGTAGCAAAGGGCATCATTAATAATAGTGTTCCTAGCAAAATTATGGCTACAAACCCTAAGCAAATTGTACGTGCAATTGTCATGATTAGAAATATTATCAGCGATCGCGTAGCGTGGGCTGCGCCCAATCGCTAAATTAAGGGTCATTGTATTTGATCGATTTTACTCGTTTTCTGAAGTATCCATTGAACTAACTCTTGCCATTCCTTGGAACTTGTTAAATTACTAACATTAAATTTAATTCCCCAATTGTGAGAAAATTCAGCGAAACTCTCTATCCAATTAACTATAGTTTCCATCCCCGAATCAGGACGATAATTCCAAGCCTGTTGCAAATATTGAGTTGTTTCGGCTTGATGTCCTGTATAGTGGAGATACCAAGCAATCCAAACTAATGTGCCGTAGCGGACAGACTGTTCCATCAGGCGAACTTGAGCAGGTAAATTAGGTTGAGCAAAAAAATCATCGGTAACTGCTAACAAGGAACGAGCTTGAGGTAAACCTTTATGCATAGCACTTTCCTCATGCTGACGATAACAGACAGTAATTTCCTTCAGCCAAGTGGTTTTACAGCCTTTTAAAGCCAGTTTCAAAACCAAATTCGTATCTTCTGCGGGGGGGAAACGAGGGTCAAAACCACCCACATACTGTAGCCATGAGCGTCGAAACATCATAGCACTTGGTAAGACAGGTTTCCAGCGTAGCCAACTAGCTAAGTCTAGTTCAGGAATTTGTTCCCAGGGACAGACATCTAACAGTTTTTTGCCTTGAGAATCGACTCTCTGCCAGCCACTATGAACCATACCCAGATCAGGACGTTTGCTTAAAATTTCTGCTTGTGATGCCAACTTACCTGGTAAAAAATAATCATCAGCGTCGAGAAAAGCAATTAAATTAGCTCTAGCAAGAGCAATACCATAATTACGGGCAGCAGCAACACCTTGATTTTTTTGTTTGACATAGCGAAGGCGATGAGGCATAGCCGACGCTACGCGATCGCTATATGGTTTTAAAACTTCTGCTGTTAAATCTGTCGAACCATCATCAATGACAATGATCTCGTATTGGCAACCTTCTTGCTGTAAAACACTTTTAATCGCCTGAGCAATATAGCGATCGCAATTATAGGTAGGAATAATTACGCTGACAGTTGGTTCGGTCATTTCATTTATCATCTATCATTTATCATTGAGCATTGATCATTTATCATCTCTGGCAAGGGCGTTGCTGATTTAAACTATGAAACCGATGAGGAAACTGTTTGTAGCTTTTAGCTTTTAGCTTTTAGCTTTTTAAGAATGTAGCCAAGATAATAACTTGACTTTTCATATTCCGATTCAGCAACACCCTGGCAAGGAAATAGGCTTAAACCTTTATCATTTATCAGTCACCAATGTTTAATGGTCAATGTTTAATGTTCAATGTCCAATGTTCTAATGATGCAATATTACGTTGTTTACGACAGTGAGTGTAATCTCTGCACTAATTTTACCCAACTCCTAAAACAGTACGATCGCGGTCAAATTTTCGCTTATATACCTATGCAGGATGAAGCAACCTTAGCAAAATTTGGTATTTTGCCGACAGACTGTGAAGCTGGAATGTTTTTAATTGATGCCCATCAACCAGCCAAAAGATGGCAAGGAAGCGAGGCTGCCGAAGAGATTGTGCGCTTATTACCCTTGGGAGAAATGTTTATTACTGCTTATCGGGCTATTCCTGGAATGAAATGGTTCGGCGATCGCACTTATGAACAAATTCGCGATCATCGTTATGAGTGGTTTGGAAAGACTAATGATTGATCGGTGATTAGGGAATAGTAAGTAGGTAGGCAAAATTATTTGTATATTCACACTTAAGTTTCTAGTTTCTAGTTTCTAGTTTCTAGTTTTTAGTTTTTAGTTTTTTTGCTACTTGCTACTTGTGAGACAGTTGCGTTGGTGAGGCATTGCGGTCTTGGGGAGCCAGTCCGTTGCGGTGAAGCAGTTGCGGTGGACAGGTTCCCTGGCATAAGCAAACTGCTGAACCCGAAGGGAGGTTTCCTCCGTTGTAGGAACTGGCGTGGTCTCCCCCATGAGCAAATGCCGAAAGGGTTCCCCGACTTGAGCCCTAAAGGACTAGCTACGCGTCGCAAACTGTCGTTCGCGTTTGCGAAGCTGCCGTAGGCATAGCGTCTCCGAAGGAGATACCCGAAGGGCTACTTGCTACTGCCTATTTCCTACTTACCCAAATGTTAAATTAATTCTGCACAAGTACTTACCGTTATGGGGAAGTCAAAAGTCAAAAGTCAATCCCACAAGGGGATTTATCCCGCGCTTCGGGGGACAATGAAGTCAAAAGTCAAAAGTTAGTTGTCTATTAATTGTCGCTAAAGGAACTTGATAGAAATATTGTTGTTGAAATTTTTCTTCTTTGATAGCTAACAGAAAAGAATTTATTTGAGTTTGTAATTCAGAATTAATATTATTGGTTTCAAAAGTAAACTGATAGTAATTATCTTGCAATTTATATTTAAAACCTGCTGCATTTAAAGCTTGTAATCCTAAATCAAAAGTGCGATGGCTGATCTTTAATTGTGTCTGAATTTGAGCTTTAGTAACTGGTTTTTGAGTACGGCTAAGATATTTAGCAATTCCTACTAACTGTTGCCAAATTGCCATAATATCAGTTGCTTCATCAGGAGTATAAGCCAAAACTAAAGAGCGATCGCGTTTGACTGCTCGATGATATTCTTGAGAAATATCACTCCAATTTGCAGGGCATTGTTGCAAAATATTTGCCTGGGATACTGGTACTTCTAAATCGTCTAATTGTTGAGGATTTAAACGGCGATCAATTACTAAATGTGTCTGAGCTAGAGCGGAATTTAACCAGGAACTTTCAGACATCAGACGTACTGCAACTAGTCTAATTTCGTATTGTTTGTAATAAGTATTAAAATCCAATTCCGCGATCGCTTCACATTTTCCTCTAACAGGAATTTCATCTTTATAATGTCCCCACCATAGACCAGGAAAACCAGTATTTGTCGAGTCGTCCCAAATCTTAAAAGTAGTTTTAATATATTGAACTTGCTTGCCACGATTATCTTGAATATTTTTATTCCAAGTATTTTTAAACCAGCAATTTTTAATTAATAACTTGGGCAGGGGATTGCCCATACCATAAGGTTCTAAAAGTCTTAACTCTTCAAATAAATCGTGACCTAAATCGGCTACTGTCACCTCTAAATCGACATCTATTTGAGGCATTATTTCTACAACACCAGCCTGTTGTCGTAGTTGTTGATTAATACCTTCTCGAAACAGATCGAGATTAGCTAAGGGTAAACTTAACCCCGCAGCAAAAGGATGTCCTCCAAAGCGATGCAATAAATCTGACTGAGATTTAACCAGTTGATACAGATCGATGCCATTAACTGATCTTGCCGATCCCCTTGCCATTATTTCTGCGGAATTATTATTGCCACCACTGCTTAACAAAATTGTTGGACGACCATATTCTTGAGCAATTTGACCAGCAGCCAAACCTAATACCCCACCTTGCCATTGAGAATCTTCCAGGACAATAACGGCAGTAGTAGATAAATCTAATTGTTGGAGTTTTTTGGTGACTTGTTTAATAGTGTCTTTTTGTAATGACTTGCGACGGGTGTTAGCTAATTCTGCCTCTTCCGCTAACTGGTTGCAACGTTCGGAATCTCGACTAGTGAGTAATTCTACACAAAAACTAGCATCCCCATGAATACGACTAACGGCGTTAATTCTAGGGCCTAAACCAAAAGAAATATCCGTCGGGCGATCGCCATTAAGACGACAGAGATCTAATAATTTAGCTATCCCAGGACGAGTTATAGTATCGGGTTTCACCTGTTTTTGTAGTTGTTTAATACCCACCTGCGCTAAATAACGACAGTCACCTTTTAACTCTACTAAATCTGCAATCAAACCAATAGCGACTAAATCTAATAAATTTTCTAACGGTTGCTGGGGGACATCGGGAAGGGTTACATAGAGTGCTTCAACTAATTTATAAGCTACTGCTACCCCCGAAAGACTATATAGAGGATGATCTTTAGCTAAATAACGAGGGTTAATAATTGCCGTCACTTCAGGACGAGATTCGGGCAGAGTATGATGATCGGTGACAATAATATCAATACCCAAATCTTGAGCGTATTGAATCTCTTCTAAATTAGTGCTACCTGTGTCACAGGTAACGATTAACTTTGTCCCTGCTTCAGCTAACCTAGAAATACCAGGCTTATTTAAACCGTGAGATTCCCTCAGACGGTTGGGAATATAATAGTTCAGTTGTAAATACTGGGTCAAAAACTGCCCTAACCCGTCCCATAAGACACTAGTAGAAGTAATCCCATCCGCATCAAAATCCCCCCAAATTGTAACCTTTTCAGCGCGATCGCGTGCCTGTTGTAAACGTGCGATCGCCGATTCCATCTCTTCGCCAAAAGCAAAAGGACTAGCAGGTTGATATTTATTCGGATCTAAAAATCCTGGTAACTTTTCTAGATTTTGAATTCCCCTTTGCCAGAATAATTGAGCGCAATACTGAGCATCTCTACCAGTAATCTTTTGCACTCCTTCAACAAATTCTAGGGGTACTTCTGATGTCGATACAATTTGCCATTTTGCATTTAACATTTGACGTGATTAATTAATTGCTACTTGCTACTTGCTACTTTATCTAAATGTTAAATTAACCGATGCACCTGGTAGTTATAGTCCTACATCAGCAGCATTAGTTGAAACCACAAAATCGTCAAAGTAAGCATTAACATTCTTTTCTGGCCACCACTCACTACCATTGCCACCATGAAAGCTACTAAAGTATAAAGTATCAATTCCTTTATTATCAGTTACGAATTTCAGATTATCTAGATCAAGTACTTTTTCTTTATCCATCCAAACATCTATTTCTCCATTGGATTGATTGCCATCATTAATCTTGACTCTTTGAATTAAATTGTGCCATTTACCTCGCTCAAAGTATTTATCATTGCCGTCACTTCCTTGAAATGTAAAATCTTCTCCATATTTTCCTGGTTTATCCATGTGATATAAATACAGAGTAGCTTTGCCGTTTTCTCTCCACATATACCTTGAGGTAAATCCATTAGTGCCAGTACAGGTTTGCCCTCCTCCACAAAGATCGTCCGTACCCATTCCAGGTAGTTTCCCACCGCTTAATTTAGAACCATCAAAATCAAAATTTTGGTCAAATTTTACCCAATAGGAAAGATAATATTGCTTTTGACTGGGGACTAACCACGATGCACCCGTATTTGCTTGAGCATCTGAAGGATAAGTGATTTTTAAGGATTTATTACCAGAATGAGCAAAATCATCAGAAATAGTAGCGTACTTATGCATATTATTA
>CAYMWC010000277.1:0-7297 GCA_964393695.1 uncultured Pleurocapsa sp. | reverse complement strand
AGACCTTAAAGCCACCGAACCAGCAGCTATATAATGTTCTAGATTGATCGAGGCGTTCAAGTCTCGATCTTTTTTGCTATTGCAAACCTCGCAGTCAAATATTCGTACTGACAACGGCATTTTCTGACGATGCCCACAATCACTACATAACTGACTGCTAGGGAAAAAGCGAGCAGCTAGAACCAATTGAGATCTATATCGTTCACACTTATATTCAGTTTGCTGACGAATTGTACCCAAAGCGGCATCACTCAAGGCTTTGCTCAAGTGCCTATTTTTAATCAATCCTCTGATATTCAAGTCCTCTAGTACTATCGCGCCGTGGTTTTTGGCTAAATAACTAGTTAAATGATGAATGGCATTAGAACGAATATCAGCTACTTGACGATGCGCTTTTTGCACCTTTAGTTTAGCTTTCTTCCAATTAGAAGATTGAAAGACTTTTCTACTCAAATCTCTTTGCAGTCTAGCTAATCTTTTTAATGCCTTGGTGTATGCCTTGGGATTCTCAAAAACATTTCCACAGCTTAAAGTAGCCAGTTTAGAAATTCCTAGATCGACACCTACCTTGTCTCTTTTTTTCTCGGTTGGCAAAAAATCCACTTCGATCAAGAAAGAGATAAACCAGTCTCCAGCTTGTTCCGAAAATGTAACTTTCTTAGTCGAACAAACAGGCAGTAGCTCATAGGTTTTGAGATAGCCAAAAAACGGTAGCTTGTGTAATTTGCCTTTCTTTTTGAACTTAGGATATTGAGCTAACCCTTTGAAAAATCTCTTGTACGCTTCATCCAAATTGATGAATACATATTGATAGATTTTAGAGCTTAATTGAGATTGCCAAGAGTAATTAGGCTTTACGTGGTTTGTGTAGTATTTTCTAAGTTGAGACTTATTTAATTTAATTTCATCTTCATAAGCTTTTTGTTGGAAATCTAATGCCCAGTTCCATACCCAGCCTGCATACCCAGCACATTGACGCATCAATGTTTTTTGCTGGTTATTAAGCCTAAGTTTGGTCTTATAAGCTAGATAAGTCATACTACAATTATCTCACGAAATAGCTGAGTTATATGGCGTTGTCCTGTAAACTTCAAATTAAATCAACCTCCCTATTATGGAATTTAAATGTTTGAGATAGGCAAAGGATGCGATATTCTACTTCATCTTTTCTGATAACTGCTGACTAAATCAGTCCGCCCAACTTCAATCAAAGCCTGATCCCTTAGACGACAAGAATCACATAAACCACAGGGAGTTTCGCCTCCTTGATAACAAGACCAAGTATCTGCAATGGGGACGTTTAATTCTAAGGCACGACGGACAATATCTACTTTTGAGTCATGAACTAAAGGCGCGACTAATTTGGGGGCGTTACCTTCAATGCCTGCTTTAGAAGAAAGATTAGCTAGCTGTTGATAAGCTTGTAAATATTCAGGACGACAATCAGGATAACCTGAATAATCAACGGCATTAATTCCCAGATAAATCGCTTGAGCGTTTTTTGCCTCAGCTAAAGAAAGAGCGATCGCAATAAAAACTGTGTTGCGTCCTGGTACATAAGTCGAGGGAATAACATTTGGTTGTACACCATCCTGGGGAATAGTCATCGATTCATCAGTTAAAGATGAGCCACCCCACTGAGATAAATTAACATCAATAATCAAATGTTCTTTTACATTTAGTGCCTGAGCAATCTTTTTGGCAGCCTCTAATTCTTTGTGGTGACGTTGACCATACCGAAAAGAAAGAGCAATAACTTGATATCCTTCAGCCATGGCAATAGCGGTAACGGTGGCAGAATCTAGCCCTCCAGAAAGTAAGACTACTGCTTTGTTCATCTAAACCTCCGTGGAGACCCCCGCCATAGCGTAAGCTTGGCGGTGGGAGGAAACGGAACAGATTGAGGGGACGGGGCTTATAAAGTCCGCCCGCAGGTGAGCCAGCGCGGTCTTGGGGTCTCCCCAAGTGGAGCGACTGGCGTGGCGGACACAGCCCCTCTTCGATGCCCCGAAAATCTGTAAATATCTAAGTTGGTGCATATTTTTCAGGTTGAATATGATAAAATGTGAGAGTTGTCCTAAAGGATACACTTCGTTATTGAATTGAATGCTGTAAATGACCGAACGCGCCTACAAATATAGGTTTTACCCCACGCTCGAACAAGAGGATCTCTTGCGTCGAACAATGGGGTGCGTTCGATTGGTTTACAACAAAGCTTTGGCTGCCAGAACTGAAGGGTGGTATCAGCGACAAGAAAGGATTGGCTACAATCAAACCTCTTCTCTGCTGACTCGCTGGAAAAAAGAGGAAGATCTTAATTTTCTTAACGAGGTTAGCTGTGTTCCACTTCAGCAAACTTTGCGCCATCTTCAAGTAGCATTTGCTAACTTTTGGGCAAAGAGAGCTAAGTATCCCAATTTCAAAAAGAAACGGAGTGGAGGTAATGCTGAGTTTACCCGTTCTGCTTTTAAGTGGAAGGATGGCAAGCTGTGGATTGCTAAATGCAAAGAGCCATTGAATATTGTTTGGAGCAGATATTTTCCAGAAACGTGCAATCCATCTACGATTACGATTAAACTCGAACCTTCTGGGCGTTGGTTTGTTTCTTTTCTGGTAGATGATCCAACAGTTGAGCCACTTCCACCAACCACTAAAAATATTGGTTTGGACGCAGGTTTGACTAGTCTGATTACTACCAGTGACGGTGACAAAATCACTAATCCCAAGCACTTTAATAACAAATATCGAAAACTTAGAGCAGCACAAAAAACCCTGTCTCGCAGACAAAAAGGCTCTAAAAATAGAGAGAAGGCAAGAATTGCTGTAACTAAAATTCAAGCTAAAATTGCTGATTCTCGAAAAGATTTTCTGCACAAGCTGACTACTCAACTGGTATGCGAAAACCAAGTAATAGCGGTTGAAGATTTGGCTGTGCGAAATATGGTGAGCCAGCGCGGTCATGGGGGAAACCCCCATGAGCGACTGGCGGTCAAGAATCGTTCTCTTGCTCGCAGCATTTCCGATGCTGGCTGGGGAGAATTGGTTCGACAACTTGAATGTAAATGCCAGTGGTATGGTCGAAAACTGGTAAAAATTGACCGATGGTTTCCGTCGAGTAAACGATGTGGAAACTGTGGTTTTATAATTGATAAACTGCCGTTGAATGTTAGAGAGTGGGAGTGTCCAGAATGCAAGACTACTCACGACCGAGACATCAACGCTAGTCGTAATATCTTGGCTGCGGGACTCGCAGTGACAGTCTGTGGATCGAGTGTAAGACCTGATAGACATAGCTCTAAAGGGCAACTGAGTAAAACCCGTAAGGGAAGGAAACAGAAACCTAAGTCGTGAGTCTTAGGAATCCCCCGCTTTCTTGGCGAGGCAACGAGCGTTTAGCGGTGGGAGGATGTCAAAATGTTAGATCATTTATATTTAAAAGCTCAAAGCTCTGAAGCTCAAAACTTTAAAGTTATACTTAGCTTACGATAATTTACACAATATTTATTTTATTGAATGTCTTTAGTTCAGGGAGAAACTATAGTCGCGATCGCTACTGCTATTGTGCCTCAACAGGGAAGCGTGGGCATAGTTCGTTTATCAGGAGCAACAGCCTTGGATATAGCTAAAATTTTATTTAATGCTCCAGGTCAACAGGATTGGTCATCTCATCGTATTCTCTATGGTTATATCCGCCATCCCCTAACTAAACAGACAGTAGATGAAGCGTTATTATTATTGATGTTGCAACCGCGATCCTACACTCGCGAGGATGTAGTTGAGTTTCACTGTCACGGGGGAATTATTGCTGTCCAAGAAGTGTTACAGTTGTGTATTGCTCAGGGAGCAAGATTGGCACAACCAGGAGAATTTACCCTCAGAGCTTTTCTCAATGGCAGAATTGATTTAACTCAAGCTGAAAGTATTGCCGAATTAGTTGCTGCTCAATCTCAAGCAGCCTCCCAAATCGCCTTAGCAGGGTTAGAAGGAAAGTTAGGTAGTCCCATTCGCCATCTCCGGGCAACTTGCTTGGATATCTTGGCTGAAGTAGAAGCACGTATTGATTTTGAAGATGATTTACCCCCGTTAAATGAAGCTGCAATTCAACAACAATTACAAGGTGTACTCACCGAAGTGAACCTAGTTTTAACTACCGCAGAACAAGGAGAATTGCTCAGAAACGGCTTAAAAGTCGCCATTGTGGGTTGTCCTAATGTTGGTAAATCTAGTTTACTTAACGCTTGGAGTCGCAGCGATCGCGCGATCGTTACACCTCTACCTGGTACAACTCGTGATGTGATTGAGTCTACCTTGGTAGTTGGTGGAATACCTATTCAAGTTTTGGATACCGCAGGGATTAGAGAAACGGCTGATACGGTAGAACAAATTGGGGTCGAGCGATCGCGTAATGCTGCTGCTGCTGCTGATTTAATCTTGTTGACTATTGATGCCTCCCTTGGCTGGACTACCGCAGATCAGGAAATCTATACCCAAGTTAAAAATCGACCACTAATTTTGGTAATTAATAAAACCGATTTAACACCATCGCCATCTCTAATTTATCCACCAGCAATTTCACAAGTGGTTAATACTAGTGCTGCTAATCATCAAGGAATAAATGATCTAGAAACCGCAATTCTCGCCTTAGTCAGTAAAGGCTCAATTTCTGCTGCCAATTCCGCAGTGGCGGTCAATCAAAGACAAGCTTCTGTCTTAACTAGAGCAAAAGTAGCTTTAGAACAAGTGCAAGAAACTATTACTAATCAACTGCCGTTAGACTTTTGGACAATTGACCTGCGAGACGCAATTCAGGCTTTGGGAGAAATTACAGGGGAAGAAGTAACTGAGTCAGTCTTAGATCGTATTTTTAGTCGTTTTTGTATCGGTAAATAAAAGTTCAATAACTCTAAATTAATAAATATTTGAAAACTTTAATCAAATATTTTTTTTAATTAATAAAATTTAATAAAAAAAGCCAAGTAACAAAATGTAGTTTATATAGTCTATTAAGCAACACTAATTAATCTTTATCTGCCTTTACCTAAAACTACTACTCTCAAGGTTTTAAAAGCGATCGCCAAATCTAAAAACAGAGAATAATTTTTAATATAATAAAGGTCATAAGCTACCTTTTGATAAGCATCTTCCACTGAAGCACCATAAGGATAACAAACCTGCGCCCAGCCAGTAATACCTGGTTTAACTAAATAGCGAACGTCGTAATAAGGTATTTCCTCTCTTAGTTGAAGATCAAATTCAGGGCGTTCAGGACGAGGCCCTACTAAACTCATGTCTCCTTTAAAAACATTCCACAGTTGTGGCAGTTCATCAATCCGAGTTAAGCGAATAAAAGCACCGACAGGGGTAATACGAGGATCTTTTTCTTTTGCCCATTGGATACCTTTTGCTTCGGCATTTTGGTACATTGACCGAAACTTATAGACCCGAAACTTTTTACCATTGAGTCCAGTTCTAACCTGAGAATAAAATATTGGACCTGGACTGTTGAGTTTAATAACGATCGCCACTGGTATAGTAATCGGCAGAGTAACAATTAGCATTACTCCTGCTACTAACACATCAATTATTTGTTTTAATTTGGCATTAATCCGATTATGCAAAATATTAAATCCAGTAGTAAAGGCAAACCAGTCATCTTGAATATATGCAGGCGGAATCTTTTGCCAAAATTGCTCACAAAAATCGGCTAGGCCCCTGACGTATACCCCTTTAAGTCTCATATCCATTAATTCTCGGATCATTTTTTGCGATAGATGACGTTCAGTACCATCAATCAAAATGCCAGACCAGTCTTGCTGTTTCCAAGTAGCAGTTAAATCGTCTAGCGTATCTAGTACAGCAGAATTGCTACCGATGGCTTTATGATATTCTCGATTACCGTTATTACTAGCAAATTTATCTACAAAAGGGACAAATTCAGTATGAGAGTTTAACTTGCGGTGTTCTCTGCTAAACTGAACTGCTTTTTGGTAGTCACTTAAAATTAAAAAACGACTATTTTGTTGATTGGCTTTGAACCATTGATCAGCGATCGTTCTGCTACTAACTGCCCAAATTGAAAATAAGCCGACACTAATCAGTAGTACTCCTCGGCCAACAAGATGCTCACTACCCCATAAACCAGTAATATAGATTCCGCAAGTTACGGCGGTTACAGTGACTATAATTCCCAATACGGCGCGTTCTGAAAGTCGAACCCCTGATACTTGCCTGTTTAATTTATAAGTATCAGTCAAATATAGCCCAAATAGATAGACTGCAATTAAAGCATACAAAATAGGTGATTTAAAATCCAAGGATTCAGATAGACGTAATCCCAAAGCCAGGTGAAAGCATAATAGTAGCCCTGTAATATCCCCGAAAATTAGTAGCCACACAATCATCATGCGTGAAGTACGGCTATAGATTAGCAATGTTGCTAAAGACTTCGATGGTTGTTTACTGTAAAACATTGGTTATACAAGTATAAAGTTCACGGGATTTTTATAATTAAAATTAATTTTACAGGACAAATCGTAAATCTACTGAATAAAACTTATTTTGTTGACTATCATTAACCGTAAATTCACGGCTATCTTTATGTCAAAACTGTAAACAAAAAATATCAAACTACAGTTCTGAGATTTCAAGTTTATAGCAATAGTAAAGATTAAAAAAAGATAAAAACAGTTAATCGAAACAAATTAAATATGGAATCATAGACAATTTAAATGCGTACAAGCTTATTCTTAATTTTGACATTTATTAGCGGTTGTCAAAGTAGCTTATTCATACAACCAGATGTTATTCCAGGGGGCATTAATAGTAACTCTGTAGAAGAATATCCAGCCTACAGTCCCAATGGTCGTTATTTAGCTTTTGCTTCAGATCGTCGCGGTCAAAGAGACATTTTTTTGTATGATTTAGAAGCTAAACAATTAATATCTCTACCCAATCTTAATCGTCGTGATTCTACCCAAGATCAACCAGATTTAAGTGCTAATGGACGCTATATTGCTTACGTTTCTACCGAACGAGGTAAGACAGATATTTTTGTTTACGATCGCCAAACACAAAGCTCAAAACTTTTAACCGCGAATATTAAAGGCTCGTGTTCTCAGCCTACGATCAATGGTGATGGTAGTCAAATTGCTTTCCAGGCTAGTCAACTAGGACAATGGAAAATTTTTATAGTCAGGCTGCAAAATTCCGATAGCGAAGGTTAAATATAAATTCTGCCATGAACCAGCAATTCTCATTTTGAAAAAGAATACAATCTGTATTCTCTTGTATGCACAGA
>CAYMWC010000276.1:0-7386 GCA_964393695.1 uncultured Pleurocapsa sp. | reverse complement strand
AAGGCAAAGTTTTAGCTATTTAATGGTTGGTTTATTTAAGCCGAAGTGTACTAGCTACTTATTTCAATGTGATTTATTTCTATGCCGAGGTATCAGAAGCTATTACAGTACCTTTAGCTCTATTTCTCCACCAGGCAAGCAGAGTACTAGCCACAAAGATACTCGAATACGCACCCGAAACAAAACCGATAATTAAAGCTAAGGCAAAAAACTTGAGAGTTTGTCCACCAAACAGAAAAATACCAACTAAAGGCAGTAAAGTTGTAAACGTAGTATTGATAGAACGTGCTAGAGTCTGATTAACAGCATTATCTACTACTTCGTCAACGGATTGATCGGGATAATCAGCAAAATTTTCTCGAATACGGTCATAAATGACTACGGTATCGTTAACCGAAAAACCAATAATCGTTAACAAAGAAACTAAGAATAGACTATCTACTTCTATACCTATAGTCAGTCCTAACAACGAAAAGACACCTGCGGTAATTAGCACATCATGAAATAAAGCCACGATCGCAAATAAGGCGTAGTCAAATTGAAACCTAATACTTAAATAGGCAATAATGCCAAAAAATGAGACTAATAAGGCAAGTATCCCTGAAACAAATAGCTCCTCACCAATAGTAGCTCCTACTGTGTCAATTTGCACCGTTTTATTATCAAATTTGCCAATGGACTCACTCAAAGAATTGAGTAGGGTACTGCGTTGATTACCATCAAGATTTTGGGTACGAATAGATAATATTTGTTTAGTTTCTCCCAATAGTTGAATCGTACTATTGCCCAATCCTTGAGTAGCCAGAACTTCTCGTACTTGATTGGTATCAATGGGTTGTTCACAATTACTCGCCACAGAACAATCTTTGGCAATTTGAATGCGAGTCCCACCCACAAAGTCTAGACCTGGACGGATAGGTGCGTTTAAAACGCTCAAAGAAACAACCATGATGATCAGACTGGCAACCATAGCTGTTCCAGAAATTGCCCACCATAAGTTTCGCTTTTTAGTAATAGCTAATTTCATAATTTGTTTTATTGGTTACTAGATGCTGAATTAAGATTAGGGCAGAATAATTCTGGTTTCTGTCTGACTTTGGGTAAGCTAAGTACCATCAATAACATAAAAGTACGACTACAGGTAATCGCAGTAAACATACTGACCATAACTCCAACTAAAAGAGTTACCGCAAAACCTTTAACTAAACCTGAACCCAGCCATAACAAAGCCAAGCAAGCGATCGCCGTAGTCACATTACCATCTAAAATACTAGAAAAGGCTCGGAAGAAACCTGACTCGACTGAACGATAGAGGGTTTTACCTGCTCTTAATTCTTCTCTAGTCCGCTCAAAAATTAGGACATTAGCATCTACCGCCATACCAATACTGAGGATAAAGCCAGCAATTCCTGGTAGGGTCAGGGTGACTCCGATCAAGCCATAAGCAGCCATAGTCAGCAAGGCATAAATAATTAGTGCCACATCGGCAATAACTCCTGGTAGACGGTAATAAACCACCATAAAAACTAAGACCAAGAACAAACCCACCAAACCAGCGATAATACTGCGACGAATACTATCTTGTCCCAGAGTTGCACCAACAGTACGGTTTTCGACTATCGCTACAGGGAAAGGTAGTGAACCACCTTTAATTTGAATTGCTAGGTCTTTGGCACTTTCGATATTAAAGTTACCTGTAATCACCGCTTTACCGCCTGCAATACCTGTCCCCGCAAATTCAGGCCCGACAACAGGGGAGCTAATTAACTCATCATCGAGAAAAATACCAATACTACGACCTGTACCAGCCAGATTTTTGGTTAACTCAGCAAACTTTTTGCCTCCTGCATCATTAAAGTTAATTGCTACTTCCCAACGATTACCAGTAGCATCTGGTTGAGGATGAGCATCGGTAAGTTCTGTCCCAGTTAAACCCACAGATTCAAACAAACCTGCGATCGCCTGATTGGATTTTTGCAGCGATTGGTTGATTTCTGCCAATTTTGCCTGATTTGCTGCTTGGTTCTCTCCTTTAGTGAGCAAAGATTTTTCTGCCAAAAGTTGCTGTCTAACTTGAGATTCGGCAATTAAGTTGCCTTCAGTACCTTGTTTTTGCTGTTTAAATTCTAATTTAGCTGTTCCTTTTAACCGTCTTTCCGCCTCTTCGGGTTCGCTTTCCCCTGGTAGCTGAATTAAAATTTTATCTTCTCCAATCGTTTGTACAGTAGTTTCAGAGACACCAAATTCATTGATGCGATTCTCTAACACTCTTTGTACCGCTTTCACATCCTCTATAGTCGGTTTAACATCGGGATTTTCTTTGTTTGGATTAACCTGAATCGTTAATTGCGCTCCCCCTCTTAGGTCTAACCCTAGCTGGGGAGGAATGGTAGTTAAAATCGCGATCGCTGCTGCGACCAATCCCAAAATTAAAATAATATAGGCTCTTTGTTTCTGCATTTACTATCACCTGCCGTAATAAATGCTATGATAAGTCTTTTTTGTAATCTTGCGAGTAAGTTAATTAGCTATCAGCTTCAGAGCTTTTGAGACATTTTTGATAGACTCAAGTTGTTGGCGGATTGATTGGCATTAAATTAGCTCATTCTATATGTAAGCTGTCAGGTATTTAATTTGTTGCTTGAGATTGACGGGGTGACGGGGTGACGGGGTGACGGGGTGACAGGGAGAGAGTTTAATGGAATCATACACAATTTAAATGCGTACAAGCTTAGTGATCAACTAACAAAAAACCCAAAGTTAGTATTTTAGATTACATCTGTTCATTGTTTATCTAAAATATTACAATGAAAACAAGTAATATTACTAAGGTCAAAGTTGGTATTCTAAATTACTTTTTATTCTGTAATCCTTTTGACAATAAGTAACAACAAAAATTTTTAATTGCGATAAATGTCAAAACGAAACAAGTAACATTCAAGTAATATTACTCAGGCTAAATGTAACGTCAAGAAGTTACATTTCCTATAAGCTGTTACGCATTCAAACTGCATATTATTCGTATAAGGAAAAAACTCTTAAACTCTCCCCCAGTCTCCAAGTCACTCAGTCTCCCAGTCAGTCATAACAAGTAAATTAAATGATTAACAGCTTATTGACCAGATAAGTATTAAAAACACTAAAAATTACGAATGTTGTCAAAAATATCAAGTGTTCAAAGTCAAAAAACAATTTTAGTAGTTGGTGATGAGATAATCAATCTTCAGCTATTATTTGAATGTTTGGGAAAAGTAGGCTACAAAGTTTTTTTAGTTTCAACTGGTCAGCAAATTATTAAATTAGCAAGAGCAATTATTCCTGATTTGATTATTTTTGATGTAATCTTAGACAACCTTGATCGTTCTACGTTAGATAAAGTATTCAAAAATGAGCCTACAATTAAAGAGATTCCTGTTATTTTTATCACTTCATTAGCAGAAAGACAATATAAAATACAAAGATTTGATTTAGAGTTATTAAACTCTACAGCTAAATCAATAGATATAACAGAATTGCTAGTTTATATTAACAACTATTTGAGTATTCAGGATTTAAACCAACGCTTATTTTTGATAACTAAACAACAACAACTATTATTGAATTTTATTGAACGTATTAACCAATCTTTAGATTTAAAAAATCTTTTTAATATAGCTACCCAAGACCTAGCTCAAATTTTACAATGCGATCGCCTGTCTTTAGTTCGTTTGATCAATGAAAATATTATTGTAGAATCGCAATTTATTACTGCTGAAGCTAATAAAAAAAAATTCACTAAAATTACTTTTGATAGCTACAACCAGACAATTGGTAATAAAAAGAAATATTATAATGGGGATATTAAAGTAATAGATAACAGTCATAATTTAACTAAAACTAATATTGTTCATAATTTATATCTAAATAGTAGTGAAAAACCGATACAATCACAGTTGATTGTGCCAATTTTACTCAATCAAAATTCTACAAAAATTCACAAACATCATCCTTTATGGGGCTGGTTTATTGTCGAGCAATGCTCTTTTAGACAATGGCAAGAGCCAGAATTAACCTTTCTCAAACAGTTAACCAATCAATTGAGTATTGCGATCAAACACGGATTATTACATCAGCAATTGCAAAATAATAATCAGCAAATGCAAAAAAACAATCAGCAACTCAAACAACTAGCTTTTTGTGACCCCCTAACTCAAATATCTAATCGCCGTTATTTTGAACGTCAACTAAATAAAGAATGGGGCAGACTTAAACGAATTCCTTCTTTCTTATCTATAATTTTTTGCGATATCGACTGTTTTAAAATTTACAACGATACTTATGGTCATCGACAAGGAGATCAGTGTCTACAAAAAGTAGCTCAGGCTCTTGCCAAGGTAATTAAAAGACCTGCTGATATTTTAGCTCGCTATGGTGGAGAAGAATTTATTGTCATTCTTCCCTATACTCCCAGCCAAGGAGCAATTACGGTGGCAGAAGCTATGCGAGTCGCGGTAAAAAAATTAAAACTCCCTCATCCCAATTCTACGGTCAATTCCCTAGTCACTATCAGTGTAGGCGTTGCGACAACGATTCCCGACTCTCAAGATAGTCCGAATATGCTAATTGAGGCAGCAGATCTGGCATTATACCAAGCAAAAGAGCAGGGGCGAGATTGTATAGCAGTTTATCATCAGTCAATTTCCCAATCTAAACAACAAGATGATGAACTAGAGTGGAATAAACGTATCCGCTATGCTCTACGGGAAAATTTATTTAGTCTTTATGTTCAACCAATTACGTCCTTGAAAGATAATGACTTTAAGCAACATTTTGAAATTTTGTTGCGCCTCCAAGATGAAGATGGTCAGATAATTGCAGCCAATGTTTTTTTAGATGTGGCTGAACGTAACTTTTTGATGCCCAGTATTGATACTTGGGTAATTAATCATCTCTTTGAACAATTATCCCAAAAAGGAAATGCTGAATATTGGCACAATTATCAATTTTCGATCAATTTATCAGGTGCTTCTTTAAATAACGAGTTTTTTCTCGACTTTTTAACTCAAAAGCTAGCAAAATACGATTTGCCTCCCCAGTTGTTTTGTTTTGAAATCACTGAAGCGATCGCGATTGAAAACATTAATAAGATCGAGCAGTTTATCGTTTCTCTCAAGAATCTCGGCTGTAGCTTTGCTCTAGATGACTTTGGTAAAGGAATGTCTTCCTTAACTTATTTAAAAAATTTACCTGTAGACTATCTCAAAATTGATGGTTCTTTTATCACTGAACTCAATAAAGATAAAGTCTCGAAAGTAATGGTCGAAGCAATCAATCACCTAGCAGTAGGTATTGGATTAAAAACTGTAGCGGAATTTGTGGAAAATCAAGCTATTTTAGATACTCTACGTCAATTAAAGATCGATTACGCCCAAGGATATCATTTAGGTCGCCCTCAACAACTTACCGCTGTATTGTAAGTGCATTTAGCTGTAACATTAAATTATTCAAAAGCTCCAAGCAGATAGATTGGTGAAATAGCATCCAGAATTAAAACTGGTTGAGGAGTAATTTAAGTGATCACTAAAGGTTTATTTTCGAGATTTTGTTTATTATTAAGTCTAATAATTGCCATCACTGCTTGTAATAAGCCTACACAAACATCGAATAACCAACAAAATCAAAATAGCAACACTCTCAAATTACTCTATTGGCAAGCTCCAACAATCCTCAATCCCCATCTCTCTACAGGATTTAAAGATACCGAAGCTAGTCGCATTACCCTTGAACCTTTAGCCAGTTTCGATAATCAAGGTAACTTAGTTCCTATCTTGGCTGCGGAAATACCCACTCCAGCCAATGGTGGTATTGCTGCGGATGGCAAATCTGTCACCTGGAAACTCAAACAAAACGTTAAATGGTCTGATGGTCAACCCTTTACTGCCCAGGACGTAGTTTTTACTCACCAATTTATCAGTAACCCCAAAGTTGGGGCGGTTTCTGCTGGTACTTATGAAACAGTCAAAAATGTTGAGGCAATTGACGAACACACAGTTAAAGTCAACTTTAAAGACGTTAATCCTGCTTGGTCATTGGTATTCATTGGTGGTGAAGGGACGATCTTACCCAAACATATTTATCAAGCCTATAACGGTGCTAATGCCAGGGAAGCCCCAGCCAACCTCAAACCTATTGGTACAGGACCTTATCAAGTGGTAGACTTTCGACCAGGAGATACGGTAATTTATGAACCCAATCCCCAATTTCGTCAGGTCAAGCAATTAGGCTTTACAAAAGTAGAACTAAAAGGTGGTGGTGATGCTACTTCTGCTGCCAGGGCAGTTTTACAAACAGGGGATGCAGATTTTGCTTACAACCTACAAGTAGAAGCTCCAGTCTTAAAAGAACTTGAAGCAGCAGGACAGGGGAAAGTTAATTCCAGCTACGGTGCGCTGATGGAAAGAATTGTAATCAACTTCAGCGATCCCAATCAAGTTGCTCCGACTGGAGAACGTTCTAGTGTCGATTTTCCCCATCCCTTTTTAAGCGATCGCACTGTACGTCAAGCTCTTGCTCTCGCAATAGATAGAGATACTATCGCCCAGCAGCTATATGGTATTGCAGGTAAAGCCACTGCCAACTTCTTAGTTGCCCCAGCCGAATATGTTTCACCTAATAGCAAGTACGAATACAACCCAGATCAAGCCAAGCAGTTACTAGATCAAGCTGGCTGGAAAGATACCAACGGTAACGGTATTCGTGATAAAAACGGTACTGAAATGCAGATGGTGTTCCAAACTGCGGTTAATCCTCTGCGTCAAAAAACTCAGGCAGTAGTCAAGCAAGGCTTACAATCTATTGGTGTGGGTGTAGAACTTAAAAGTATCGATCCAAGTGTTTATTTTTCTAGCGATGCTAGTAATAACGATACAGTCGAACATTTTTATTCAGATCTACAGATGTATACTTCGGGCAATACTAATCCCGATCCTGGTGCCTATATGAATTTTATGACTTGTAAGCAAATTCCTCAAAAGGCAAATAATTGGTCAGGAGACAATACTTCCCGCTACTGTAACCCTGAATATGATCGCCTATGGCAACAAGCCAGTCGTGAGCTAGATTCTGGCAAACGCACTCAATTATTTATTGAGATGAATGAGCTGTTAATAAAAGATACTGTGGTCATTCCCTTGGTGCATCGGGCGAATGTCGATGCTTTTAGTAATAGTCTGACAGGCTATCAAACTACTGCTTGGGATATGGCAACTTGGGACATTATGAACTGGAAACGCAAACAACAGTAAAACTAATTTAAGCTATGAGACGACGATTTTAATCGTTGGCTGCAATCTATTAACCCACATTCGGCAGCCCCACAGATGAAATATAAAAAAAACATAGATTCAG
>CAYMWC010000275.1:0-7395 GCA_964393695.1 uncultured Pleurocapsa sp. | reverse complement strand
AACTGGGTTTAACAAGCCCACGCTTACCCGTGAGGGAAGCGATGGGTAATTGACCCTTGTTACTCTAGGGTTTAATTGTTTACTTGCCGTTGTTAGGTTGAGGCTGAGGATTATTAGCAGTTTGAGTAAATAAACTGTTGTAAGTGTTATAAACAGCTTGGCTCAGGGGAGTTAAGACATTAGTAATTAATCCTTCTACTGTGGTTGTAGGTGCTTGAGCAGGAGAAGCAGTTTGGGTGACAACAGGTTGTTGCTGTGGTGGCGTTTGAGTCTGGGGAGTAGCAGTTTGAGTAGGATTGATTTGGGCAGGATCGTTAGTAGTAGGAAGAGTAGCAACATTTTCCAATACTTGAGGATTAGGATTATTGCTCATATAGATATGCTGAATTGCACTTCCTTGATATAGACGTTTGGTAAATTGCCAATTAGATTCAAGCAGAATTTTCATGGGAGCTTCTAATAAACCATTAGTATGTCCAACAACTAAGTCTGATTGTTGAGGATCTTGATGGTCGGCTATTAGCTGTAATTGCCCGTTATTCTCTACTAAATTAAGAGTGTATTCTACTTTATCGTCTTTGCCGTTCACTCTTAAAGAATAGCCATTGCTATCTACCGCTTTACGACAACTATTGGTATGGTCAAAATTTAGTAATAATAAATCTACCGTAGTAGGATTATTGCCAGATTCTCGCCAACAGGCTTGTTGACCAGGAACTTGCTCAATTATAGCTAACCTATATCTTCTGTAATTAAAAGGTACTGCCACAGCCACAAATTGACTTTGAGCAACAGCAAATTCACCAAATTCATTAGCATTAGCTGATTCCCAAGGTGCGATCGCACTAGCACTAATAGCTATAGTCGCCATAGTAACAACTTTAACAGGCAAAGATAATTTCATTTTGGGGTATTTCGCTCAGGGTAAGTGTTTTAAGTAATATATGTATTATTTTGAACTTTAAAAGAATTTTATAAGACAAAAGTAGGCAGCATAAAATACTTTAAGAAAACTTCAAGCATTTATTGTATGCTACATTTAGAAAAGTATACCCTCAAGCGTATCTAAGATTTCCAGGTTGAGAGTGCAGGAGTTTCTAATAACGCCTGACTCAAACTCTGATGAATCAAACCATTAGTGGCAAGAATGCGACCAGAATTAATATCCAAAGGACTACCATCATAGGCTGTTACCTGACCCCCTGCCTCTTCCAAAATGACAATTCCTGCTGCCATATCCCAAGGCTGAATTCCCCTTTCCCAATAACCATCTAATCTGCCACAAGCAACCCCTGCTAGATCCATCGAAGCACAACCCAGACGACGAACTCCCTGAGATAAATGAGTCAAATGGCAAAATTCCGCATAATTATTGTCTGTAGTTTCACGGCGATCATAAGCAAAGCCAGTAATTAACAAACTTTTACTTAATTCTGTCGTTTTAGAGACTTGAATAGGACGACGATTACAAGTTGCACCTAAACCTTTAGCAGCGCGAAATAACTCATCAGAAAAAGGATTATAAACTGCTCCCACCGAAGGAACACCATCAATCATTAAACCTACAGAAGTAGCTGCCATCGGCAATCCATGAGCATAGTTAGTTGTGCCATCTAAAGGATCGATCGCCCAGAGATATTGACTATTTGCATTACCCAAAGCTCCCGACTCTTCCGCTAAAATTTGGTGTTCTGGTAAGTGTCGCTGGAGAACTTCTAATACTGCTGCTTCTGCGAGTTTATCGGCTTCGGTAACTAAATCTCCTGGACGACCTTTTTCTTGAATATGATTTAATTTACCCCAACGTTCTCTTAAAATTGCCCCCGCAGCTAGGACTGATTCGGTAGCAACGTCTAAAAATATCTGTAGTTGTTGAGCAGCAAGTTGAGTCATTCTATAATCTGTTAATTTTTATCTTTAATAGTTGAGCGAAATTGACTAGGGGTATGGCGCATCGCTTCTTGAGAATTCCAAATTCCGTAACCCATCAAGCGAGCATATTCTTGAGCATCTATTAGCAGCTTACTATAGTCATGGTGATAGCTTGTGTTTGCCAGTACACAACCTTCTTTAACTAATTGTTGACTTACAAGAGTTTTATCCTGCCAAATATGAGCATTAAGACGCTGATAACGATCATGTGAGGTTTCTATTGCCAATTGAATAGGTAATCCCATGATTAATTCTGTTAATCTCTGTTGGGCTTTTTTTCCCCAGGGAGACTGACGTAAATCTGGGGCATCAATACCTGTGATTCTGACTTTGACAACCTCAGATGTTTTAGTTAAAACAACCTCTATAGTTTGACCACTATTCACCTTTGTCACTTTAGCAGAAACTAAATTAACCTGACTAGATTGAGAACTACAACTAAATAACCAAATGAGACAACAGTAGATACTAATTACTTTAATCTTGTCCATCCTCAAAATAACTAGAACGATAATCAACAAGATAAATTCTCAATTATTAATTGTCAGTGGTTATTTTATACAATTTTTTTAATTATTTTAGATGTACGTCCTTACTTTTATATACCCTTCTCTACTCCCCTACTTCCTCTACTTCCCCTACCTACCTCAACCGATAAATTCAAAATTTACAGATAACTAGTCTTCATCCAAAGGTAAGCCAAATCGCACTCTACCTCTAGCGAAATAACGACCAAATTGCATTTGATATACTTCGTCTTCTTCTTGAGTTTCTACCTCTAAATCTGAGCGAGGGTAACTGACACAAAGTAATGCATAACCTTGTTCTTTCAGTTTGGGAGATAATCCCATTGCTTCTGGTTGGTATAATTCTCCAGAGATAATTTTGACTGCGCAACTGGTACAAGCACCATTGCGACAAAGAAAAGGTAGTTTTACGTCTTGCTGTTCAGCAGTTTGTAAAATGTATCGATCTTCGGGGACTTCGACAATATATTGTTTGTCAGTCGTGCGATCGCGAACTTTAATAATATGGGTTTTGCTCATGGAATTAACTATATTTGCTATTTTAAATAACTTGGATTACTTAATTTGTAGTCTACAGCAAAAAGAAAGACTCAAAACTTTGACAGGGATAATTAACCATGTATAATGTTAATTCGTAACGTCACCAGGAGAGGTGGCCGAGTGGTCGAAGGCGCAGCACTGGAAATGCTGTAACGGGGTAACTTGTTCGAGGGTTCGAATCCCTCCCTCTCCGTTATTTGCTGTCCCTTGAGCATCAAGAATTCTATGCTCCAATAACTTACCAAATTATAGCGATCACTCTTAACATCTCATATTTGGTAATTCACTATTTATGTCTGAATCAATTGGTCTACGTTTAGAAAAGTATACCCTCAAGCGTAAACAAGAAGTATTAATAGTCAACCTAGAAACTACCTCAGGTGAATCCGATACTGTGATGATTTATGCTGGATTTTCTAGTTCTTTGGAGAGAGCCACTGCTTTTGATCCTGATGTGCCAATAATTGCCCCTGATTCTACTATTATTTCTATTGATCGCCTTGCTAGTCCTTATGATCCTAATAATCCTCAATATCTGGCATCTGGGCTAACTCTGAAGGAAATGGAAAGTATTTTACAAACAATGAATCTTTAACAAAAGCTATAAGCTGCTTACGACAAGTAATGTCAATAGATATTCCAGGCTGGAAATTAAGATTTTACCTACAATTGCAATTGATCGCTTATTTTATTGAATATAGCAATTTTAATTAGTCAGGAGTCAGGAAATAGAACTTAGAATTGTATGCTTGCTTACTGTTCTCTATTCCCTCGGCTTCATCAATCAATTCAGGACTTAAAGAAGACTGCTATATATATATAGTGAGGATGACTGCAAAAATCAGGTTTAGTAGTAAAATTTTTGCTAATTGTAAAACAGCTTAGTAAAACAAAAAGACTATTTAAATTTGCTGTTTTGAAACAAAGGAGTATATTTGGTGTGAGTAATTTAGCAACAAGCGCATTTGGTGTCAGTCAACTGCCTGAAACCCCTTTATTTGGAACTGATGGGATTCGTGGCAGAGCAGGAGAGATTTTAAATGCTTCATTTACGCTGCAATTGGGTTATTGGGCAGGTAAAGTTTTAGAAGCAGCATCTAGTAATAAAGGAGCGATTATTGTTGGGCAAGATTCCCGTAATTCCAGTGATATGTTAGCATCAGCGATCGCAGCAGGTTTAACTTCCGCAGGTTTAGAAGTCTGGCATTTGGGTTTGTGTCCAACTCCCTGTGTAGCAAGTTTAACCAGTAATAGTGAGGCAATTGGCGGTATTATGATTTCTGCTAGCCATAATCCTCCTGAAGATAATGGGATTAAATTGTTTGGTAAGCAAGGGACTAAATTAGCTGATACTTTAACTCAAAAAATCGAAGCTCATTTAAGAAGTAATCAGTTAGAACAGCAAGATCGAGTCTGGGGAAAACATTATTATCGTCCTGAATTAGTGAAGCAGTACGTTCAATTATTAAAAGCTTCCCTACCATCAAATCTGAGCTTTAAGGGGATGCGAATTGTCCTAGATTTAGCCTGGGGAGCAGCAGTCAGAGTTGCGCCTGCGATTTTTCAGCAATTAGGGGCAGAAGTAGTTAGTTTACATCAATTGGCTAATGGCGATCGCATTAATGTTAATTGTGGTTCAACTCACCTAGAAATTTTGCAACAAGGGGTTAAGGAATATCAAGCAGATCTCGGCTTTGCCTTTGATGGAGATGCAGATCGAGTAATGGCGGTAGATAGTCAAGGCAGAATTATTGATGGCGACTATATTCTCTATCTTTGGGGAGATTTATTAAAACAGGAACAACGACTACCAGACAATTTAATTGTCGCCACAGTCATGGCAAATTTAGGTTTTGAACGAGCTTGGCAACGCTTGGGAGGCAAAATGGAACGCACTGCTGTTGGCGATCGCTATGTGCAAGAGGCGATGTGGCTTACAGGCGCAATGCTAGGAGGAGAACAGTCAGGACATATTCTCTGTCATCATCATGGGGTATCAGGAGATGGTATTCAAACCGCTTTACATTTAGCTGCCTTGATATCGCAGTCGGGAAGTTCTTTAGCGGAATTGGTAGATAATAGCTTCCAGACTTATCCGCAAATTCTCCGCAATATACGAGTAGAAGATCGAGAACGTCGTAGCAAGTGGCAGGAATGTGAATCTTTGCAACAGGCGATCGCTCAAGCTGAATCAGCTATGGGAGATCAGGGCAGAATTTTGGTTCGGGCTTCAGGAACAGAACCTTTAATTCGCGTGATGGTGGAAGGTGCCGATGAGCAGCTAACTAGCTATTGGACAGATAAACTGGTGCGAGTTGTCGAGCAAAATTTGGCTGTTTAATTACTTACGTAGGGGCTTATGGCATAAGCCCTCTAAAATAAAAAGCTTAAAGCTTAGAGCTAATCGCGGAGCGACTTTGATTTGAATCAACAGGATATTTGGCATCAGGAAGGAAAAGCGAAATTTCAAGTGGGGAATGCCTTTTATAATCCTCAAAGCAAGTTGGTTCGTGACTTAGGAGTTTTGGCTGCTACTGCTTATAAACAAGATTTTGGAAGTCTTAGAGTTTTAGATGCTTTAGCTGGTTGTGGAGTGCGTAGTTTACGCTATTGGCAAGAAAGCGAAGCTGATTATTTGTGGGTAAATGAAGGGAATCCCGACAATAATTTTATTTTACAGCAAAACTTAACCTTAGAGATCGCGACTGGCTGTTATCAGATTACTCATTATGATGCCCATCGGCTGTTTTTTAGTTGTTATGAACGCCGTGACTATTATGATTTGGTTGATGTAGATTGTTTTGGTAATGCCGTCCCCTATCTCAATACAATGTTATGGGCAACCAAGATCGGAGGGTTGATGTATCTTACTTGTACCGATGGACGCACTTTAACAGGACATCCGCCAGAAAAAAGTATGCAAGTATATGGGGCGATCGCTCGTTCTCACCCCGCAGCCCAAGAACAGGCTTTGAGAATTTTAATTGGCACAACTCAACAGCAAGCAGCTACCAAAGGGTTAGGAATTGAACCAATATTTTCGTTATTTACAGGTAAAACTTATCGTTTAATGTTGCGTTTATTCTCTAAGCCTTGTTTAAATGATCTTAATTATGGTTTTCTCGCTTATTGTCATAATTGCGGTAACTATCAAACTATTACTTGGCGTAAATTAAATCAAATTCGCTGTAGCTGTACCGAGCCTGCGGTAACGGTGAGTGGGGCAATGTGGTTAGGTAGATTACATGAGCCACAACAGCTAAAACGCTATATAACCCTAGCTCAAGCATGGGGATGGCAGAAGCTAGTTAGATTACTAAATTTAATGCTAGATGAAATCGATTTACCTCCCTACTTCTACACTTTACGGGAAATTGGTCGGCGAGGAAAACTAGACCTCCCCAAGCGATCGCATTTAATCGCAGCCTTACAAGCTCAAGGTTATCAAGCAGCAGCAACCCATATTAATCTTCAGGGACTCAAAACTAATGCCGATCTGCAAACCTGTATCGCGATCGCGCATGATCCTTAAATTTTTATACCGATACGTCCTGTATAATCAATGCGATTGAGAAGAATACAAATATTATTGTCGGCAATGTATTCATCTACAGCTTTTCTTGCCCCTTGCCAATAACCGTAATCATCAATAATTAAAACACCATTGGGCTGTATGAGTGGAAACAAGTGAGTTAGCTCGTGCTTCGTTGATTCATACCAGTCAGTATCAAGTCTAAGTAAGGCAATTTTGTTAGGCAGATTTTCTGGGATCGTATTTTCTACTTTTCCCTCTATAAAGTGAATTTTGTCTTGTTGATAGCCAGTACTAAACACATTTTGCTTTACCTCCTCCAAAGAAGAAAAACACCAGTCTGATGTATCCTCAGAGACTTGGAACTTAGAAAATTCCTCGTAAGCCTTATTGCCTTTGTATGAAACGTCAACATCTCCAGGCGCAGTCATTCCAGAGAAGGTGTCGTAGAGATAAAAGTCTTTAGTTTCATTCCGCAATTTTTTAAGGGCTAGCATGATTGCCATTGTTGAACCACCCTTCCAGACTCCACATTCAACCATAGCCCCATCTATCTTGTTGGCGACAAGATAATCAACCGCATCAATCAAGGCATTGACCCTTTCTGGGGTGGTCATCGTATAAGGTTTTACAGCATTACATATTTCTATATTTCTCTCGCTGAAATCAAACGGGTACTTAACTGGGAGAGAATTCTTATCTTGATATCGTACAACATCAATTCCAAATCGCCGTATTGCTGAGCGAATCGTGGTCGTAATTACCTTTTTCATCTTTCTTCGCGAAGGAGACTCTCGCTTTTAGCGACGAGAGGAATTCGCACCTCCAATTAAGTTGTTTACATTTAATGTGGTATAATGTGAG
>CAYMWC010000274.1:0-7405 GCA_964393695.1 uncultured Pleurocapsa sp. | reverse complement strand
ACTAGTCATCAAGAACACATTTCTATTAGCTTAGAGAAGGATTATACATAGTATGCTCATAAAAACATCTGTTAATAATTTGTCTGAGATGGCTAATAAGATGAAAAAGCTACCTTTTAAAGTACAGCGAGAAATATCTAAAATTCCGCCACTGAAGGCATTCAAAGAGCAAACCTATCAAAATGCCTTAGATGAACATGGGCCATTTTTGCCTCAGCTTGATCATCAAGGTAGGTCGATTGTCAAAACCTTGCAGCAAGAAGGTACTTGTGTAATTCCGATAGAACAGTTATGGTTTTCGACAACAGATACCATGATGCGTACGGCTTTTGACCTAGCGCATAAGCTAAGACTAAGAGTTCTTGATCCGAATCAAAGCAATAACTGTGAAATTGGTTCTAGCCCAGAAGATTTAAGGGAATTTCCAGAAGTATTATTGTGGGCATTAGAGCCTAGACTACTAGACATAGTTGAAAATTATATTGGCTTGCCCATACTCTATCAGTATTTTGCGATGCGTAGAAGTATTGTAGATGGTCAATACTTTGGGGTTAGACGATGGCATATTGACATGGAAGATCGTCGCACTATCAAAATAATTATCTATTTAAATGACGTTGTTGCTGGAGGTGGTCCCTATCAGTATATTCCCCGTAAAATTACGGCTAAGGCAATTGAGCAATTAAATTACTACAATTTTGGATATGTCTCTGATGAAGCAATGACAGCAGCAGTGCCTGAATCTAGTTGGGCTACTTGTCTGGGAAAAACAGGGACTATGGTAATCAGTGATACTAGTAGCGTTTTTCATCGCGCCCAGCCACCTACTCAAAATGAGCGTTTTTGTATAACTTTTTGTTATACATCTATTACTCCTAACGTCACTTGGAAAAGCAGAAAAATGTCTCCTCAGCAGTGGAAATATATTGATCGCCATACAAATCAAAGACAAAAAGACTGTTTAAATAAGAAATCATTAGTCTTGTTATAGAAAAGAGATATATAGCTCTATAATCCTCACAAGTTCCTCAAGTTAGTTGTTTACAACAGAACTATAAGCCTCATAGTGTTATTTCTACTTGATGCTAAGAGGTTGAAGTTAAAGTAAGGAACTAGGATTTATGGTAGTGACAGCAAATAGCCAAAGCCAACTTCTATTAGATAAAGAGCAAGCTTTTGTTCTCTGGTTGGAAGATGTAGATATGGGAGATGTTTCTTTGGTAGGCGGCAAAAATGCCTCATTAGGAGAAATGATCCAGCAGTTAACTCCTAAAGGAATTAATGTACCAGGAGGTTTTGCTACTACTGCTGCTGCCTATCGTTATTTTGTACAGCAAGCAGGATTAGAAAGTCAATTACGTCAACTGTTTGCCGATCTAGATGTTGAAGATGTTAACAATTTGCGATCGCGTGGTCAACAGGCTAGGGCGTTAATTCTTAATACTCCTTTCCCTCCAGAATTAGAAACAGTAATTACGGCAGCTTATAGTCAATTGTGCCAACGATATAGTATTGATTTTGAATATTGCGATCGCTTTGAAGGGGAGGCAAAAGAAAACTGTCAAAAGTATACTTATAATGTTGATGTAGCGGTGCGTTCCTCTGCTACTGCCGAAGATTTACCCGATGCTAGTTTTGCAGGACAACAGGAAACTTATCTCAACGTTCACGGAGTGCAAAACGTCCTCGAAGCCTGTCATAAATGTTTTGCTTCTTTATTTACTGATCGGGCAATTTCCTATCGCACAATTAAGGGTTTTGATCACTTCGATGTTGCCCTTTCGGTAGGGGTGCAAAAGATGGTGCGTTCGGATTTAGCTACTTCTGGGGTAATGTTTTCCATCGATACCGAAACAGGTTTTAAAGATACAGCTTTGATTACGGCTGCTTATGGTTTAGGGGAAAATGTGGTTCAGGGGGCAGTTAATCCTGATGAATATATAGTCTTTAAACCGACTTTAAACCAGGGCTACAGTCCAATTCTAGCTAAACGCCTGGGTAGTAAAGAAATCAAGATGGTATATGACGTAGGTGGTAGTAAACTGACTAAAAATATACCTACATTGACCACAGAAAGAAACCAATACGCCATTAGCGATCAAGAAATTCTGCAATTAGCCCATTGGACTTGTCAGATTGAGGATCATTATTCCCAAGTGCGTGGAGTTTATACCCCAATGGATATTGAATGGGCAAAAGACGGGGTAACAGGGGATTTATTTATCGTTCAAGCTCGTCCCGAAACTGTGCAATCTCAGAAGGCAGATAATATCTTGCAGAGTTATCAATTAAATTCCACAGGGAATATTTTAGCTTCAGGTAGAGCAGTAGGGGACAAAATCGGTGTAGGTAATGCCAGATTGATTTTAGATGTTAGTGAAATTGAGCAATTCCAACCAGGAGAAGTTTTAGTTACCAACAAAACCGATCCAGACTGGGAACCAATTATGAAACAAGCTAGTGCCATTGTCACTAATCAAGGCGGTAGAACTTGTCATGCAGCTATTATTGCCCGTGAGATGGGGATTCCTGCGATCGTTGGTTGTGGGGATGCTACCCAAAAAATCCTAATTGGACAAGAGGTAACTGTATCCTGTGCCGAAGGAGAAGAAGGTAAAGTTTATGCTGGTTTAATTCCTTTTACTGTTGAATCAACTCAGTTAGACAGTTTACCCATAACCAAAACCCAAATTTTTATGAATGTGGGCAATCCCGAAGAAGCATTTCGTTTAGCAGCTTTACCCTGTGATGGGGTTGGTTTAGCCAGACTAGAGTTTATTATTGCCAATCAAATCAAAATTCACCCTTTAGCCCTACTCAAATTTGACGAATTACCCGATTCGGTTGTCAAAATGGCGATCGCTCGTAGGACAGTTCATTATCCCCACAAACCCGATTTCTTTGTTCAAAACCTTGCTAAGGGTATGGCGGTTATTGCAGCAGCCTTTTACCCGAAACCTGTGATTGTGCGGATGTCTGACTTCAAGAGTAACGAATATGCCAATCTTTTGGGTGGTCAGCAGTTTGAACCCCAGGAAGAAAATCCCATGTTGGGTTGGCGTGGTGCTAGTCGCTATTACGATCCCCAGTATCGTGAAGCCTTTGGGATGGAATGTCAAGCATTTAGACAAGTTAGAGATGAGATGGGTTTAACTAACGTCATGCCCATGATTCCCTTCTGTCGTACTCCCGAAGAAGGACGCAAAGTTTTGGCAGAGATGGCTCAATATGGTTTAGTCAGGGGAGAAAATGGTTTGCAAGTATACGTCATGTGCGAACTACCTAGTAATGTTCTGCTGGTAGACGAATTTAGTCAAGTCTTTGATGGCTTTTCCATTGGTTCAAACGATCTGACGCAACTGACATTAGGACTGGATCGCGATTCATCTTTAGTTGCCCATTTGTTTGATGAACGTAACCAGGCGGTAAAAACCATGTTACAAATGGCGATCGCGGGAGCAAAACGCAATCAGCGCAAAATTGGGATTTGTGGTCAAGCACCTAGTGATTATCCAGAGTTTGCCCAGTTTCTGGTAGAACAAGGGATTGATTCAATCAGCCTCAATCCCGATTCAGTTCTCAAAACTAAATTACACATAGCCGAAGTAGAAAAGCAATTATCAATTAATAACTAACCTTCTTATTTTTTCTAGGGCGCAAGCCTTGCGCCCCTACCCTCATTCCCTAAATAAAGAGGTATCTAAAATGATCAACAAAATTCTCGTAGCAGTAGATCGTTCTGACAGAAATAAATCGGTTTTTGATGCTGGTGTTTCCCTAGCCAAAACTACTGGTGCAACTTTAATGCTGTTGCATATTATCGCTGAAGACGAATCAGGTTATCCTGTACTGCCAACCTATGCCTACTATCCCATGGTTGACGATCATAACTATGAGTTGTATCAGGCAAAACTAGCAGAGTACAAACAATGGGGTTTAGATTTCTTACAAAACCTGACCCGCAAGGCAACAGAACTAGGAATAGAAACTGAATATACGCAATTAACTGGTAATCCTGGACGAATAATCTGCGAACTAGCCGACAATTGGTCAGCAGATTTAATTATCGTAGGCAGTCGTGGACTCAAAGGTTTAAAAGAGATGTTTCTCGGTAGTGTTAGTAACTACGTCACCCATCATGCACCTTGTTCAGTGCTGATCTTGCGCTCTGCTGTAGATTCTACATCTGATGCTAAAACTGCAAAAACCAATAGCCAGCAAGAAATTGCTACTAACTGAAATGACGTTGCTGACTTAAAGTACGAAACCGATCAGTAAATTGTTCTTAGCTATTAGCTTCTTACGTGGTTGGATAAGCGCGACGGGGCTTATAAAGGTCGCAGGAAACCTACGACCACAGCCCCTCGGAAACCCGCGCATCCCCCACGCGCTTTTTGAATTTTCTACTTGATAACAAAAAATTAAAAATCATACTCTGATTCAGCAACGCCAAATAAACCAATCACCAAGCAAGGTAAGTATAATGTTCACTAAAATTTTGGTAGCAATTGATCTTTCCGCAGCCAATCAACAGATATTCCAACAAGCTTTATCTCTAGCTAAAGCTAACCAAGCAAAATTAATTCTGCTGCACGTTTTATCATCCGAAGAAGCAGGTTGTCCGATAATGTCTCCTTATTTTGCTAAACCTATAGATCATTGTATTCATCTCGATCCTCAGATAATAGCCCAGGCAAATCAAATATATCAACAAGAATGGGAGCTTTTCAGACAAAAAGGCTTAGAGTTACTGCGTGATTTTGCGAAAGTAGCGATCGCTTCAGGAGTAAAAGTTGAATCTAGCCAAATTACTGGTCATCCTAGTTCAACTATTTGTGATTTTGCTCAAGCCTGTCAGGCAGACATCATAGTAATTGGTAAACGGGGATATTCTGGCTTACAAGAAATGTTTTTAGGTAGCACTAGCAATTATGTTGTTCATCATGCACCTTGCTCAGTCTTACTAGTTCCCACTTTCAATTTACAAAAGCAACCAACTTTATTCAAAAATTCCCAAGGTATAAGTATAGAAACAAGAGCTTGTGCCTAAGCTCCCAAAACAAAAACTAATAGCTAAAAGCTTATCTAAAACCTATCAACTAAAAATTGACAGTAGGATTAAACCATGAGTATCCAACTTATTGCCCATAAACCTGATCGCATTATTGGTTTAAGCATCGATGGCTGGATTGATTCAGAAGATATTGAGCGAGTAGTTGAGTTGATCGAAAGTCGGCTAAAACAAGGAGGAAAATTAAGAATCTATGCTGAGGTCAAAAATTGGTCAGGAATGTCTTTAGAGGCTTGGATCAAAGATCTGAGATTTAGCTGGCAACACTTGCAAGATTTTGAAAAAGAAGCGATCGTCTCTGATCGTCGCTGGCTAGAAGGCCTGGCTGCTCTAGGCAATTCCTTATTTTCCAGTATTGAAGTGAAACATTTCACTTTCGATGATCGAGATAAAGCATTGGAATGGATAGCTAGTTAAAGTTTACTGGTGTTAGTTATGAAGGTGTATCATAAATTGTCTAACTCCACACCGCTAATAGTTGGACTGTTTTCACTATTAATGGGAGTAGGACTATTTACAGTTATTTGGGCTATAAAAAAAGCGATATTTTATCCAGTTAGCGAATCAGGTACTATTTTAGAAATACAGCCAGCTAAGTTTAATCCCCAAATTTATTGGCTAGAAATAGTCGATAATCGGATTCAATTGACACCTAAAACCGCTTATACCGCCGCAACAACTTCGCAAGTAGCCTTAAAACAAGCTTTTACTGAATTGTTACACAGTTCTCCTAATTTTACTTTTACTAGTATTCCTAAACAAACTCGTTTACTCAATTTATATACCAATAAAAATGATGTATATATAGATTTATCTCAGGAGTTTAGTTACAAAGGTGGTAATAGCTCCATGATTTATCGGCTTGCTCAAGTACTCTATACTGCCACAAGTCTTGAGCCTCAAGCACAAGTTTTTTTATCAATTGAAGGACAACCTTTAGATCAAAATTATCTTATAGGTAAGGCAAAATTATCCTTGGAATATCCGTTAACAAGACAAAAATTTACCAGGAATTTTTTAATTGAATAAAATTTTGAGTCAAGTCAAGGATTTAATATCATTCCAACCATAGGCTATTTCTTCAAACTCAATATTGCTAATTTTAATCAATTTTTGAGTAACTTTTTGACCGCCAAGAGCTTGATAGAATTTGACGGCTGGATTATCGGCTAAAACCCAAACTAAAATTGAATTAATGCCTGATTGAGACAATTGATCTGCTATTAGTTGAACTAAACTATGCCCAATTCCTTGTCTTTGATAAGCTTCTAAAATGTATAAAGCGTATATCTCTCCTTGATAAGTAGAATTATCACTTCTCTCCAAACCACCATTAATAAAACCAATAATTTCTTGAGCAGTATTTTCAGCCACATAAATAAAATAATCTGTCTCCTTTTGTGTACTTGAACCCAGCATATTTTTCCAGTGATGCTCACGTTTTTGATAAGACAATTTTTGGATATAGTCTTCTGGCAAGATTCCAGTGTATGTCGTTTTCCAAGAATCAACATGAACTTGCGTAATCGCTGGTGCATCTTTTAATTTAGCTTCACGAATAATCATACTTGTTAGTAAGTGCCTAAACAAAACGGACGGCTTAAATTTCTGAGGCAACCTCAGAAATCGCGTCCTCATTAATTACACATTATGAATTTTCCTTTTCCCTTCTTGAAGCAGTCGCTCTCGACGGAAACCGCCAAGACCCTTCGGGTTCGCCAGTTGCTTCACTTGGGCAAAGCCCAAGACCGCACTGGACTCACCGCGCTGCTTCGCTTTTCCCCGTCTCAACTAGGAAATTAACCGATGCACCAGGTACTTAATAGCTACTGTAGGGTGAGCAATGCCCACCTTGCCATATATAGTGTAGAAATTGTCAATTTGCGTAAGTCTTAAATGATACTAAAATCTAAGTAAGTACAAAGTAATTACCAATAGCAATTCATAATGAAGGTTGACATTATCAAAATCGGTAACTTTCAGGGAATTAGAATTCCGAAGACAATTATTGAGCAATGTGGATTTGGTGATTCAGTAGAGATGAAAATAGAGAATGGTAAGCTAATTTTGAGTCCCCATCAGGTTAGAAAAGGATGGGCAGAATCTTTTCAAGATATGGCAGCCAATCAAGATGACGAATTATTAATAGACGACTCTAATTGAACATTAAACTTGAAAATATATTTTTGGATAATTCATTCAGCTACATTTTCGAGCTACGCTAATAACAGCGATCGCCTGACAACCACAAAACTTGTATAGTACTTTAGCCTGTCTATATTGACATACTCCCGCGCTGAAAGACGCGGGATTCTCCTCATCCCAGCAAATCCT
>CAYMWC010000273.1:0-7502 GCA_964393695.1 uncultured Pleurocapsa sp. | reverse complement strand
GCCTACGGGGGCAGGGGCTTGGTTGGTACGAATTACTTTTTTAGACATGGGGACTTAGAATCAATCCTAAAATTAAGAATAATGAACTAGTAAGATATAAATTCACAGCTATAAACTTGCTGTTGCTGACTTTTTCAGGGAAAGCGTGATTTTGTTGAACATGACTAGCTAGTTGATAAGCAAAAGGTAAACTGCCAAAAACAATCAGACAGAGAATAGGTAACATACCCGTAACAACTAAAATAACTGTCAAAATATAAATGCTAGTCGTCATCCAAGTTAATATCCTTGACCCGTTACTAGTTCCTAAACGCACAATAGGCGATCGCTTACCTGCTGCCAGATCGTCTTCTACCTGATGGAAATGGGAACAAAATAAAATAATTGAGGTACTTAGCCCAATAATGCTTGATATTACCAAATTATTGCCTGAAAAAGCTTTTGTTTGGGCATAATAAGCTGCTGAGACTGCACCAGGGCCAAAAGTAAAAAAACAAATTATTTCTCCTAATCCTAAATAGCCCAAGCGGAAGGGAGGGCCTTGATAGGTATAGCCCAAAAAACAACATAATAATACTAGTCCTAATACCGTCCAGTCTTGTTGCCACCAAACTAGAGACACAATCCCTAAGATTCCTAAAATCAGACAGAAATTAGCTATCCAAAACACCAAAGATTTATTACCCGTCAAGTTGACTACCGAATGGGCTTTATGAATATCAATTCCTGTTTCCGAGTCAAACACATCATTGCTAAGATTTAACCAGGCAATAATTAAGATAGCTGCGCCTAAAAAGGTAAAAAAGATTTGAGCATTAAAAAGACGAGTTTGAGCATAAGCTATTGCCGTCCCGACTGCGATAGGTGCGATCGCTACACTATAAATCGGTGGTTTAATAGCAGCTAGCCACAATTGACGGCGAGTTATTTGGGAATTTTCACCACCAGGGCGATCGTTATCTTGCTGAGGTGTTTGACTTATTTGCTTGGTAGTCATAGAGATTGTACAAGGGTCAGGTAATAATGAGTGTTATTTTGTATACAACCTTTAGTACCCTACCAGGTATAGTCCCTAGTGTTTATTTTGTTTCACGAAAGTTTATCTTCCACCACAACAAGCAAAGTATGTATTTACTTTCTAACTTCTGCGTAGCGGTACTAGGACTATTGCAACCAGTAGCCTATAATGTATATCAAATTTAATTTTTTTTATTAGCTTTTTACTAATAAACAATTGCTTGATTATTTTTTTAATAATTCTGCTGTCGCAACTTTTTGGGAATGACACAATCTAAAAGCTCTATGTCCTTTGCAACTCAATCTAAGAATTTAATTTTAGATAGTAATAATACAGAATTGGAAAACTTTTGGCATAATCAGCAGTTGAATTTTGAGGTTACTAAAGATACAAAAATTATTAGTTTTACCTGTCAAATTCCTACTGTCGATCCGCTTGCCTGTCTACAACAATTTAGCTATTCTAATACACTACATTTTTATTGGGAGAATTGTAGTAAGCAAGAAGCAGTAGCAGCTTGGGGAGTTACGAGGAATGAATATACTAAATCTAATTCTCGCTTTAGTTTAGCTCAAAATTTTGTCCATAACTGCTTTAAACAGATTATTAGAGCAGGAGAAAATAGTTTAGGGATTGGAAAGCCTAGTGTTTTTTGTAGCTTTACTTTTTTTGCTGATCCTAAAAACTCTGAGCCTTTTAAATCGGGAACTCTATTTTTACCTCGGTTTCAAATAGTTAAAAAGAATAAAAACTGCTGTTTGATTGTCAACTTTCCTTTAGAAAAGGAGCAGAGTAAAAAACATTTTATTCAACAAATAAAACAAAAAGTTAATAACATTAATTGGACAGGGTTAGGAAAATTAAATGTAGATCCAAATAACAGCTTGTTATCTATTGAGAGGGAGCAAGAGCAAGACCCCAATTATTTTAAATCCGTTGTCACCTCAGCTTTAGATTTGATCGCAATAGACAAAATGAGTAAAATTGTGCTTGCTCATACCACCGATATTCAATCTCCTGTTCCTTTTCAAGTAATAGAATCTCTGAACAATTTACGACAGTTGCACCCAGACTGCTATATATTTTCGACCAGTAATGGCACAGGGCAACATTTTATTGGAGCAAGTCCCGAACGTTTGATTAGTGTCCAAAACCAACAATTAGTAACGGATGCTTTAGCTGGTTCTTCTCCCAGGGGCAACAACAATACAGAAGATTTGCACCTAGCCAACTTACTACTCAAAAATAGAAAAGAAAAACGAGAGCATCAAGCGGTTAGTGATTTTGTGATGCAGCGTCTTCGGGGTATTGGTTTAAAACCGCAACAGCTACCTCTACAGTTACTAAAACTATCCAATATTCAACACCTCTGGACACCAATTTACGCTCATTTGCCCGCAGATATTGAACCTCTAGAAATTGTCGCCTTACTCCATCCCACGCCTGCGGTAGCTGGTGTCTCGACTGAATTTGCCTGTGAAAAAATTCGTCACTACGAAAAGTTTGATCGCTCTTTGTATGGAGCACCTTTAGGCTGGGTAGATTATGATGGCAATTGCGAATTTATTGTGGGTATTCGTTCCGCTTTGATAGATGGCGATCGCGCACGGTTATATGCGGGTGCGGGTATAGTCTCAGGCTCTAATCCTAATAAAGAGTTTGAGGAGGTACAGTTAAAGTTACAGTCTCTTTTAAAGGCTTTAGTCTAAAATCACTGAATGATCGATTTTCGGAATATAAATACCCTGTGGGCATCGATATTAATCGAGACATTACACCACTGCGGTTTGACTATGGCAGTAATTTGCCCAGGCTCACGCTCGACTCCCTTAACAATTGCTTTTGTTAATCATCCCCAAATTACAACTGTACCGATTTTAGATGAGAGATCCGCAGCTTTTTTTGCTTTAGGGAGAGCGAAAAAGACAGGTTTACCTACAGTTTTAGTTTGTACTTCTGGAACAGCAGGAGCAAATTTTTATCCCGCAGCGATCGAGGCAAAAGAAAGTGGTGTACCTTTAATTATTCTGACTGCGGATCGCCCTGCTGAACTACGTAATTGTCATGCAGGACAAACCATCGATCAAGTCAAACTCTATGGTAACCTACCAAATTGGCAATGTGAACTTGCCCTTCCCGAAGCAGAATTGGGGATGTTACATTACTTACGTCAAAATATAGTTCAGGCTTGGGAACAGTCGCTATTTCCAACTCCTGGGGTTGTACATCTCAACTTACCATTTCGTGAACCCCTCACCCCTATTGAGCAACCTGAATTAAAAGAATTAAGCCACAATTTTCCTGGGGAGGATTTTTTTGCTCCTGTTGCTAGTCCTTTAGTAATTAATCGCTCTAAGTTTAATCTGCCTTGGCATGATTGGCAAAACAAAGCAGGAATTATTATTGCTGGGATAGCGCAACCTCAAGATCCACAAGCCTACTCTCAGGCGATCGCGCTTTTAGCTCAAGTATTATCCTTTCCCGTCTTGGCAGAAGCCTTATCTCCTGTCAGAAATTATGCTGCCCTCAATCCCTATTTAATTTCTACCTACGATGCTATCTTGCGTCACGATAGTCAAAATCTTCTCCCTGAAGTAGTAATTCAAATTGGGGAATTACCTACCAGTAAACAACTAAGAAACTGGTTACAGCAGATCAATATTCAACGTTGGATTATTGAACCCAGAATTGAAAACTTTGATCCGCTTCATGGTAAAACTATTCATATCCATGGCGACCTTGAGCAGATAGTTCAGAATCTCGATTCCAGTATCAAACCTTGTTTTCCATCAAACTATTGTCAAGAGTGGTGTGAATTAGAAGCCAAAACCAGAACGAATCTAGATCAGACTTTGGCATCCCTGGAAGTTATCCATGAAGGCAAAGCTGCTTGGTTATTATCTGGTAATTTACCTACTGCCACCCCAATTTTTATTGCCAATAGTATGTCGGTGCGTCATGCAGAATATTTTTGGCAACCTAATGATCGACAGTTAGTTCCCTATTTTAATCGTGGGGCAAATGGCATTGATGGCACACTTTCTACCGCTTTAGGTATGGCTTATGGTGATGCAGGAGTATTATTAACTGGAGATTTAGCCTTACTCCACGATACCAATGGCTTTTTAATTCATCGACAATTTCAAGGACATTTAACCATTGTGGTGATTAATAATAATGGTGGTGGTATTTTTGAAATGCTACCTATTGCTAATTTAGATTCTTTTACCTCAAAATTTGAAGAATACTTTGCTACTCCTCAGTCAGTTAACCTATCTCAACTGTGTGCTGCTTATAATTTAGAGCATCAATTAATCACTAGTTGGCAACAGCTAGAAAAATTATTACAAACCTTACCAACTAAGGGTATCAGAATTCTAGAGTTAACCTGCGATCGCCTTCAAGATGCAGCTTGGTTAAAACAAATGATGCAACTTGCCTAGAATTTGGGAGTACTCAATTAGATTCCCAATGGGTTGTATAAACCAACACAGGTACTCGCTTAAAAGCTGGAGTTCCACAACGAGTTTCCAAAGGAGCATTAAAAATTACATTAACTTCTGGATAAAACATTAAGGCTGCGCCTGGGCGTACTGTACCGTAAATAATTTCGATTTGATCTAGTTGACTAGCATTACCTTTGACAGTTACCCGTTGATGTTCTTTTAATCCAACACTTTCAGCATCTTCTCGATTCATCAAAATACAGTGACGATGTGGCATTTGACGATAGCGATCGCCGATTTGATAAACTACTGTATTATGTTGTGCATAACTACGTCCTGTCATTAATGCTAAGACTATCCCCTGAGTGTAATCAGTAACTCCAAAATCTTGAGGTTGAGGCAGGGTTAAGGTAGGTAAAGACGTAATACACATGACGGCTTTACCAGATGGGGTAGAAAAATGAGGTTGATTAAAAATTCTTCCACTAATAGTAAATTCTTCTTTGGTTTGATCAATGTCTGCCATCTTTTCAAACCCAGGAATAGTTTGAGCAATTAACTGGCGCACATACTTGGTATCTTGAAGTCTACGCCAATTAACGGGTTTTTCTCCCTGAAGACGATGAGCAAGTTCGGTTAGGAAATCTACTTCAGCAATTAGGTCAGCCTTTTTGAGGTGCGTTTGACCCTCATCGTTAAGACGAACAAAGTTGTTACCTGATTCGACTGTAGTTTTATGAGGATTTTCAAAACGATTAAAAACAGGAATAACAATAGTATGTTGTTGAGCTAAACCATGAAAATGTCCTAAATTAGGTTTAGTAGCCAGATAAATAATTGTTTTGATTTTACCTAAAGCTCGCTTAACCTTCTGAGAATCAGGATTAGCACCATATAAATTCCCCCCAACACAAATCAGAGTATCTACTTCCCCTCGCTCTGCTGCTGCAATTAAAGCTTGTGTATCGTAGCCTGGGACACGGGAAAGAGAGCCACCTAAAAGTTTTTCTAAAGACTGTTGAATTTCTTGTTTAAGTCGAACTGTAACTCCCATCGAACCAAAACCTTGAACATTAGAATGTCCCCGTACAGGCATCAAACCAGTTCCTAAACGACCAACATTCCCAGTCATTAAAGCCGTATTGGCAATACTACTAACATTATCCACACCGTTTTGTTGCTGTGTAATTCCCATCGCCCAAGCGAAAACCACTTTCGGGGAAGAGGCGATAATTTCTGCCGTTGCTGCAATTTCTGTTTGAGTAATACCACAGGTGGCTGTAATTTCTGACCAGTCGGTAGAACGAGCATGGTCAAGAACTTCTGACCAATTTTCAGTATGTGCCTGTAAAAATTCGCGGTCAATTTTGTTTTGTTCGATCAAGTATTTTTGAATACCCACAAACAGAGCCACATCGCTACCAGGAATCGGCTGAAGGAAAATAGAAGCAATTTCCGAACCAGTCAGTAAAGATTTAATGGGAAAAGCAGGAGAAGCAAATTTAACCAAGCCAATTTCTTGAACTGGGTTAATGACAATCACCTTACCACCTCGTTCTCGCAGCTTAATCAACTCATTCATCAGGCGAGGATGATTATAAGCAGCATTAGAACCAGCTAAGACAACACAATCAGCCTGTTTTAAACCTTGCAAGCCAACCATAGATGTTCCAGTACCGAAAATTTGTTTCAGTCCAAAGGTTGAAGGTGCATGACAGAGATCGGAACAATCGGCAAGATTATTAGAACCCAAAGCTCGCATCATCAGTTGCAGTATAAAAGCAGCTTCATTAGAAGAACGACCTGAACTATAGGATGCCACTCGTTCTGGTGCAGTTTTAAAAGCGGTTTCGGCAATCTGATAAATCTCATCCCAACTAATTTTTTGATAATGAGTCTGAGCTTGGTCAAAAATTACAGGAAAACTCCATCTGCCTAATCTATCGGCTTGTTGAGATGTTAGTTGCTGAAGTTGAGCAAGACTTTGCTGTTCAAAAAAACTTGTTTTTATGGCTGGTTGAATTTCTGAAGAAATTGCCTCAACACTTTTCATACAGCGTTGTAGCTTTTCTCCCTCTTCATTGGTAAACCCGCCTTTTTGTCCTCCTGTTCCCCAAGAACAAGATAAACAGGCACTTTTATGAAATAAACTTTTCCAGAGTTTTAAGCCTTCGGGAGACAGTGTATGTTCCGCCCAGTATTGGATTATTGGTAAGCCCCCACCCATATCTGACATCTTTTCTTCTGGTGAAGCTGATGAAGTAGTCGATTGAATTTGCTCTCGGTTATTTTCATTCACGCTGCTTACCTTTCTAATATCTCTAATATCAGTTTAGAAAATACTTGAGATAAATAGTTTATCCTCTTATCATTACAGTCAGGAATTTAGAGAATATTTAGAAACAGTAAATCAGGGAAAAACTCAAGAATAGTGCAGGGCGATCGCATCTAAATCAGAATAAAAAACCAGTTAGAATGAATTTAATAAAATTAAGAGGTACTACATAATAATTTTCTAGTCTCTGTCATCTGAGATTCAATAAATCTAGAAAGACCTTCTAGATTATCAGTATTAATTAAGTCCACTCCCGCTTCATAAAGGGAACTCCAAACATTAGGAGAATCTTGAGGTAGATTCCAAAAGCGAAATATCTTATCTTCTTCTTGTACCTTCGAGATAATTTTGTTTAATTCTGCTTTAGTATCAAGGGGAATAGCTCCAGTACCATCCCAAGCCAAGTCATCAGAGAAGAACTTATTCCAATTATCGCTAATAAGAGGCATAAAACCTGAAGTAACATCAGTGCCGATGTCAGGTTTGCGTCCATCATAGTCAGCGTAACGAACCTTTTGACTTTCGATTAATTTTCTCGGACGATTGCCAGAGATAATGACAGTAACTGCACCAGGAGTCACGATGTAGTTCCCACTTTCATCTTGAGTATAATTAGTCAGCAATCCAGGAGATCTAGCTTCGTACTGGGTTAAAATTTCATCTAGTCTTTCGTAGGTAGAAACTTCTTTACTTTTGATATCAA
>CAYMWC010000272.1:5748-7537 GCA_964393695.1 uncultured Pleurocapsa sp. | reverse complement strand
GTTTACTTCTCTATCTCCTAACAATTCACAGTACTTTTGCTGCCGCAGGATGTCAACCCAAACACTACACAGCCGTTCACAAATGGTAAAAATATTGCCAATTCAGATATGAAGCTTGCCAAAACGTACATGACGATCGCCCTTTTATTGGTAGTACTGGGATTTTCTGTATCTACCACCCTAGTCCATCTATTCACACAAGTCTGGTGGTTTGATAGCGTAGGTTTTACTGAGGTTTTTTGGACACGATTGACCTGGCAAATTTTGATTTGGGTTGTCACCTTAGTTGTTTATAGCTTGTTTTTGTGGGGGAACTATCGGTTGGCAATGAGAGGCAAGCCTTCGAGCAACTTGCGTTTAGTTGTCAGAGAGACCCCGCCTTTGCTGAATAGTACCTGGGAAGTCGATCGCAGAAGAGTTGTTAATTATTCGGCGTTAATTTTGATTAGTCTAATAGCATTGATGGCAGCTTCTTCTAGTATTGATGCCTGGGAGATAGTCTTAAAATATCTGCACTCTTCTTCGTTCGGCAGCAGTGAGCCAATCTTTGGGCAAGACATTGGCTTTTATATTTTTCGTCTGCCACTTTACGATCGTCTCCGCTACTGGCTCTGGGGGCTAATCCTGTCGGCAGTGATCGTTTCGGTTCTGACCTACGGTTTCAATGGAACAATCTTATCGGAACGTCTCGCCAGAACTGGAATTAGAATCAGCCAGTCTGCCAAAGTTCATCTGAGTTTACTCTCAACCGCGATCGCCTTCTTGGTTGCCTGGAGTTTTTGGTTGGCTCGATACCAGTTACTTTATTCACCAAGTGGAGTAGTGTTTGGTGCTGACTATACCGATGTTCATGCCAAATTCTTAGCTTACCAGTTATTGAGGGTTTTAGCGGTGTTGGTAGGAGTTCTCTTAATTGTCTCTATTGGGCAACGGCAACTTACCCTGCCTCTAACTGGCATCGGCTTATTTTTCGTTACTTTGTTGTTAGTTAATCATCTCTATCCCTGGTTTATCCAGCAATTTATCGTCAACCCTAATCAACTGACGAAAGAAAAACCCTATATCGAACACAATATAAAATTTACTCAAGCTGCTTACCATCTAGATGACGTGCAGCGTCAGAATTATGCTGCTGAGGCTAATTTGAACCTTCAATCTTTAGCCAGCAATAAATCTACAGTTGATAGCATTCGTCTTTGGGACTACCGCCCCTTACTCAGTACCTATAAGCAACTTCAGGAAATCCGCCTTTATTACAAATTTAAGGATGTAGATGTAGACCGCTATCATTTCAACGGCGATTACCAACAGGTAATGCTTTCAGCCCGAGAACTGGCTTTTGAGCGCGTTCCTCAGGAAGCGCAAACTTGGGTCAATCAACGGCTGAAGTATACTCACGGTTATGGCTTAGTGATGAGTCCTGTCAATCGTTTTACTGCCGATGGTTTACCCGAACTCTATCTCAAAAATATTCCCCCTGTCTCCACCGTAGATTTAGAAATCTCTCAGCCCGCAATCTATTATGGTGAAGAAACCAATAATTATATCTTCACAGGCACGACAACTCCTGAATTTGATTATCCTCTTGGGGATGCTAATGCCTTTACTAACTACAAGGGCAAAGGAGGTGTACCTCTATCGTCTGTTTGGCGCAGACTAGCCTATGCTTACGACCGACGCAGCCTCCAAATTTTAATTTCTAATTACTTCACCAAACAGTCACGGATTCATTACTATCGGCAGATTCCCGAACGGATTAACCAGATCGCACCGTTTCTACAGTTAGATC
>CAYMWC010000272.1:0-5738 GCA_964393695.1 uncultured Pleurocapsa sp. | reverse complement strand
TAACCGTAATTAACGGCAGATTGCAGTGGATTGTGGATGCTTATACGACAAGCGATCGCTATCCTTATTCCGAGCCAGTTGCAGAGATAGGAATTCTCCCCCAGAACAGTCAGATTAACTACATACGCAACTCCGTAAAAGTAATGGTGGATGCCTACGATGGCACAGTACAGTTTTTTGTCGTCGATGAAGATGACCCAGTTCTTGCCACCTATCGCCAGATATTTCCCGCTCTTTTTGTATCCCGCGAGGCAACACCTCCTGAAGTTAAAGCTCATTTTCGCTACCCTCTCGATCTGTTTAAACTCCAAGCACAGATGTACCTCTCTTATCACATGAGCGATCTGGAAGTTTTTTACAATCGGGAAGATATGTGGGACTTTCCCCAGGAAATCTATGAAGATAACGAGCTAGTCATGGAACCGTATTACCTAATGGTGAAGCTACCTGGGGAGAAAAAATCTGGATTTATTCTGATTCTGCCCTTTACCCCTGCCAAAAAGGATAATATGATCGCTTGGATGGCAGCTCGTTCTAATGGTGAAGACTATGGCAAGCTGCTGTTATATAGTTTTCCCAAACAAAAATTGGTTTATGGTCCCAGACAAATTGAGGCGCGGATCGATCAAACACCGCAAATTTCCGAGCAGCTTACCTTGTGGAGTCAGGCAGGTTCTAAAGTGATTCGGGGAGATTTATTAGTAATTCCTATCGAGCAATCGTTACTTTATATTGAACCAGTCTACCTGCGGGCAGAACAAGGTGAGTTACCTCAATTAAAGCGGGTGATTGTTGCCTATGACAAAGCAGTGGTCATGGAGGAAAATCTCGAACAAGCGTTGGCGATTATTTTTGGAGAAAAGCAACTTGAGAAAAGAGTTGGCAGTCCCATAACTAAAAAGGATGCAATCTCGAGCGAATCGGCTTTTAAAACTTATCAACAAGCACACGAAGCAATGCGTCAAGGGAATTGGACTGAATACGGACGCTATCAGCAAGAATTAGGTCGTATTTTGGAGCAATTGAATTCAGAATAATAATCCTTAATTTGGCATTATGAGATGATTTATGTTTTATATTAAAGGTGAAGGCTATGTTTTCCATAGCTAGTGGTCTAGTATCAATTTCTTGCTAGGGAGGAGGTGAACTATGATGACAACAGTTCGTTATTCCCTAGATGTAATTCGAGATGAAGCTCGCCAATTAGTTGAAAAAGGTCTGCTTCACCGTCAGCAGCCGATATCGGCTCTTTGCCAATATCTTCCTGCTTGTGAATGGCTAGAAATAGAGCGAGAATTAGAGCTAAATGAATTCTTACTTAGAGATCACATCGTCGATCTGTTGGGTAAAGAAGAATGGGAAGATGATTGATGCCAAATTACCCTAATTAAGAGGCAGGAGTAGTATTTTAAAGTTTGTCTGTCCCCCCCGAGTCAGATCAACTATTCAGCTACAGCCAAATTTCCACGCTTCTACTACTAGCGAGCAGTCTCCTTGATAGTTCAGTTTTACGGGTACTTTACGAATTCTACGCCGAGCTATCTCTCAAGGGAGACTTGTCTTTGCGGAGGTTGCCTCGCTCAATTTGAACAGGCTGTGCCTTGTTCACTAGGAATTCGACCCACCGCTTTGATTCTATCTATGGTAGATCGACAGAAGCAACCATTATCTTTTCAAATGCCTGTAACTTTTCAGCCGTACCCACCACCAACAGACGATCTCCTGCAACCAAGCACATTTCTCCAGTAGGATAACGAAAAAGCTGGTGATCGCGTTTGATCGCCATAATGGTCACGCCAGTCCTGCGACGAATATTACTCTGAGCCAGCGTTTGACCGACGAGCGGTAAATCCTCCTTTAGAGTATACCACTGATGCTCTAAGCCAGAAATCATGGTCTCTAAATCTGTCCATCCCCAATAATCCTCACGAGCGGGCAAAATATCTCGATAACGCCCACTGCGATAGCGATTGACGGTTTGCTGAACGGCTTGGGGTGAATCTCCCAACTTCAGTAACATATGTGCGCCCATTTCCAAGGCTGCTTCAAATTCTGGTTGCACCACTTCTTTGGCTCCTAGTTGATAGAGCAACTGGATTTCTGGATTGACATGAGCGCGCACGGTAATATCCAAATCTGGTGCCAAACTCAAGGCTCGATTGACCGTCAGGCGGGTCGCCATCGGCTCAGGCAGGGCGATCGCCATGAATTTTGCTTGTTTGAGGTTGGCTTTGTCTAGTACGATTTGACTCGATGCATCTCCAAACAGATAGGGAATGCCTTGCTGTCGCAGGCTACTTAATGCGGCTTCGTTATTGTCAATCACCAAGAGAGTATGGCCCTGAAAATACAACATCCGCACCAAGGTTTGCCCCACTCGACCATAGCCCGCTACCACAATGTGATCGCACAGTTCGGACTCCGCACCAAACAATTGCGGTTCTGGATTGAATTTCAAGAGTGCATTAAGCCAAGGGAATCGATCCAACTGCCGGAGTAAAACTGGGGTCAGTTTGAGCATAAAAGATGCTAGTAGCAACGTTACCGCAGTCGTGCCGACGGTTAAACCGTAGAGTCGATCAGAAAAAAGTCCCTGCATCTTAGCAACACCCGCCAGTACAAAGGAAAATTCTCCAATTTGGTTGATGCCCAAGCCCACAGTCAGGGACGTTTTGAGCGGATAGCGAAACAGCAACCCAATGACCGCGACAATCGCAGCTTTTCCCAGCATGGCGACGGCGACTAAGCCAAACAATGTTCCCGCATTGGCGGCGAGAAACCTGGGATCTATCAGCAGCCCAATGGACGCAAAGAAGAGTGTAGCAAATACGTCCCGCATCGGCAGCACCCGATCGAGGGCGTGGTCGGCATAGTCCACATTGGAAATCATCAGACCCGCCACAAAAGCACCCATGGCAATCCCTAGTCCCAATGCATGGGTCAAGATAGCAATGCCGAGACAGAGCACCAAAATACCCAGCAAAAAAAGTTCCGAAGATGCGGTGCGGACGATGAGGTGGAGGATCTTGGGCATCAACCACTTGCCACATACAATCGATGCCCCGACAAACAGCAGAGCCTTCAGAACAGCCGCTGCCACTGCAACACCAATTGCCTCCTTCGGTTGGCTCAAGGCGGGGAGGATCGCCAGCATCACCCCCAAACTCAAATCCTGCACGATTAAAATCGCCAGCATGATTTGGCCGAAGGTCGTCTGCACTTGATTGCGTTCGATCAGACTTTTGAGTACCACCGCTGTGGAGGAGAGCGACAGCACCGCACCAAGAAAGATTGCTTTGGGAATGGTCTCCACCCAACCTGTGAGATAGGCTAAGCCTCCCCCCAGCAAAATCGTGCTGAGAATTTGCAAGGTACCGCCACCGATGGCGATCTCCTTCATCCGTAGCAAATCTTTCAACGAAAACTCTACCCCCAAGGCAAAGAGAAGCAGCGCAACCCCGACCTCCGCCAGCACCTCAATGTCGCCTCCTTGCCCTACCCAATTTAGCCCCGCTGGACCCACCACCATGCCACTGATGAGATAGCCCAGCAGCACTGGCTGACGCAGACGATTAGCCACAAAGCCGCCGATCGTCGCCGCACCTAGAACCGTGACCATTTCACTGATAAGTTTCAGATCGGTAGCCATAAAATTGCCATCAAAGTTGCTATTAAGTTACCATTAAATTAGTCATCGAGTACTGGATCTCTTTCACAGTAGCGCAGATATCGCGAGCTTCAGCGAAATATAGCAGCAACATATCACGTTAGGACATTTTCTCGATGAGACGGACTTGTTCCACGCTCAGATCATAAACGCTGAAAATTCAAGAGGCGATCGCACATCTCATCAATCGTCTGAGGGACAATCGAGCGATCGCACTTGGAACAATGGGGTTCTTTAGCTCAACCAAACTGTAGTCGCAAATAGTAATAAATTTCGGTAACAGTCCCTACAAATGTAGTTAATAACAAAGATTACAAAATATTATATAATGTTACAAATTTACTTTTGGTTCAAAAAAAACTTGTATCATAAAAAGTTAATTCAGTATTTTTCTCACTTAAAATAAACTTTATGCATAAATTCAAATTGCGAATTTTATGTGTATCTTTTTCTTGGCTATTAATTAATTTGACACTAAGTAGTTGTACACCAGAAAAAGCTACAGCACTTCGTATAGGATTGGCACACTAAGTACCGAAGAACCTTAATAATAAACTTAAGTTGATAAAAAGAAGAGCTTTGCTCAACCTCAGTTTTTTATTGATAGTTGATATTTTTAATTTAATGTTGCTTAAATCTCTTCAACAAATCAATAGCTTCCAGCTTATTATTAGAAAATAAGTAAATTAATTATGTTCTCTGTATTAACGTCAGTTGCTATTAGCTGAGTCAGGAGTCAGGGATATAGCAATTCTTAGACTCATTAGGTACACCCAATCAACAATCAACTTTCGAGTCATTGACTTCATCGCAAGATGGCACAGGATCATAGCCTCCAGGATGAAAAGGATGACAGCGTAGAATCCGATTGACTGCTAACCAACTACCCTTGAATGTTCCATGTAGCGTAATTGCTTCAATGGCGTATTGTGAACAGGTTGGTTGAAAGCGACAAGTGGGAGGAAATAAAGGAGAAATAAAATAGCGATAGCCTTTAATTAGCCACAATAATAATTTTTTCAATTATTGTTAATCCTCAATTTAAAATTAGCTTGCTTTCATATTAAATTATCTTCACCCACCTCAATGGCAAATTTAGACTTTTGGACTAAAACCAGTGGTACTTGGATCAATATTTTTACCGTTTTAGTCGGTACGAGTTTTGGCTTGCTACTCCAAGATCGGCTGTCATCTAAAATACAAACCATTATTACTCAAGGAGTAGGCTTGCTGACTGTGTGGATTGGCTTGAGTATGGCGGACAGTCTAAGTAAAGTACGGGATGGAGGAATAGATGGGGCAATTTTAGGATTACTAGCAATAGTACTGGGAGGTATTATTGGTGAATTATTACAAATTGAAGAAAAATTGACAGCGATCGGTAATTGGTTAAAGCGAAAGTTTCGGGGTCAAGGCTTATTTACTGAAGGATTTGTTGCCAGTAGTTTGTTATTTTGTGTTGGGCCAATGACCTTAATTGGTAGTTTTAATAATGGCTTAAATGGTGATAATACCCTATTAACTATAAAAGCCACAATGGATGGCGTAATTTCGATCGCCCTAGCTAATATTTACGGAGTAGGAGTCGGGTTTTCAACTCTAATTATTTTAATTTATCAAGGAGGACTATCTTTAATTGTCGGTTTAGTAGCTAATTCTGTGCCTGAACCTGAGCAGAGTCCTTATCTTTTAATTATTACTGGCATTGGCGGATTAATAATTATGGGAATTGGTTGTAATTTATTAGAAATAGCTAAAATTCGTGTTGCCTCTTTCCTGCCAGCGATCGCTTTCGCTCCTCTAGTTTATTTCTTAGCTAATTATTTTATTAATTACTGATTAATTGATGACTGATGACTGGTCACTGCTAATCCCGACAGCCTAAACTAAATCTAGTTTCTACTCCCGTACTAGAATTTGTTCCCTCTGCTCTTTGACACATCAGATAAACTTGATAGCGATCTAAAATAGCGTCAGAAAAGTCAGCACCAGTAATATTTGCTCCCTCAAAATTAGTACTAGTACACTTCGGCTTAAATAAACCAACCATTAAATAGCTAAAACTTTGCCT
>CAYMWC010000271.1:0-7544 GCA_964393695.1 uncultured Pleurocapsa sp. | reverse complement strand
GCATTATCGTAGCTTGCTTACTGCTCAAAAAAGAAAGATCTTCATCTACTGCGTAGAGTGGGGTGAGGACAAGAAACCCACAAGCACTTGAGAGCCTAACCATTCACTGGAGCGGATGCTACAAGAATCACGGGTGCCACTTTTGCCCCAAAATTGCACAACCGGCAACCTAACCATTCAAATGCATCGGACGGTTACAAGTCGCTAGTGCTTAGTTCAAAGTTAACTGCCGCCGCTGATTTGAGCCGTTAAAAATATTGTTCATGTTTACTTGATCAACAGTCTCTTTAGCGTTTTTAACTTGCCCACTGACAACTCACCCTTAAAAAATATTGAAAGATTAATGAAGCTAAAGCCATTAGAATATAAATCTTCTAATAAAATCAATTTCATTTTGCTCAACTATTTATGATTGAGATTCGACAACTAATTGCTCAAGAATTTTCGTTACCATTTCGTCAAATTAATAACGCGCTGGATTTATGGCTAGAAGGAGGAACAGTTCCTTTTATTGCTCGCTATCGCAAAGAACAAACTGGTTCACTAGATGAGGTACAGCTACGAGACATTTTTGAACGTTATACCTATCTTGATGAACTGAGCAAGCGTAAAGAAAAGATTATAGCAGAAATTACTGCTCAGGGTAAGTTAACTGAGGAATTACAGAGCAAGATAACTAATTGTTTTAATAAAACCGAACTCGAAGATTTATATTTACCTTATAAACCCAAACGACGCACCAGGGCGACTATTGCTAGGGAAAAGGGCTTAGAGCCATTAGCAGCTTGGATTGAAGCTAATAATCGACCCCAGGTATCTACAATATCTTTGACAGCCGAAGCGAATAAATATCTTGATCCCAGTAAAGGAGTCGAAGATACAGAATCAGCCTTAGCAGGAGCAGCCGATATTTTAGCCGAGCAGGTGGCAGATAAAGCGGAAATTAGAGCTTATTTAAGAGAATATTTCTTGAAACAGGGGGTATTTGTTTCCCAGATTAAAGATGATTACCCTGAAGGTAGTACTAAATACGAAATGTATCGGGACTATAGCTATAGTGTGAGTAAAATTCCGCCTCACAATATTTTAGCTTTGTATCGTGGCGAAACCGAAGGAGTTTTGAGTGTCGATATTGCCTTTGATGAGTCTGAAGTGTTGGCTTATTTAGAACGGCAAGAAATTAAGACAAGGGCATCCAGTTTAAAAGTATTTTATCAAACAATGCTCAAGGATGCTTTTAATCGTTTATTAAAACCTTCGTTAATTCGGGAAGTAAGGAGCGATCGCCAGGATTATGCCGATTTAGAATCCATTCAAACCTTTGAAGCTAATTTACGTAACCTGTTACTTGCTTCCCCAGCAGGGATGAAACCAACTCTCGCGATCGATCCTGGTTTTCGTACAGGCTGCAAAGCAGTAGTGCTGGCGGATACAGGAAAATTTTTAGCATATCAGGCAATTTATCCCCATTCAGGCTCAAATCAAAGAGAACAAGCAGCCCAAACAGTTAAGGATTTTATTAGTAAATATCAGATTGAATTAATTGCGATCGGTAATGGTACAGCATCACGGGAAACGGATCAGTTTATTGGCGAAGTTTTACAACAGTTAGAAACAAAACCAATTAAGGTAATTGTTAACGAGTCTGGAGCATCAATCTATTCTGCCAGTGAAGTTGCTCGTGAGGAATTTCCTGATTTAGATATTACAGTTAGAGGCGCAATTAGTATTGGTCGTAGGCTACAAGATCCCCTAGCTGAATTAGTAAAAATTGACCCGAAATCCATTGGTGTTGGTCAATATCAGCATGATGTGAATCAAAAATTACTCAAACAAAAACTAGAATCAACTGTGGAAAGTTGTGTTAATTATGTCGGTGTAGATTTAAATACTGCTTCTAAAGAATTACTAACCTTTGTATCAGGAATATCCCCGACACTTGCCAATAATATTGTGAGTTATCGCCATGAACAAGGAGCTTTTAAAAATAGAAAAGAACTATTAAAAGTTGCGAAGTTGGGCAAGAAAACTTTTGAACAAGCAGCAGGATTTTTGAGGATTCGTAATGGTACTAATCCTCTAGATAATACAGCCGTACATCCCGAAAGTTATCCAGTAATTGAACAAATAGCTAAAAGTCTGAATGTACCTCTAAAGCAAATTACTCAAGTAGGAGACAGCTTGAAAAATCTCGATCTCAAGCAATTTATAACTGAAGAAATTGGTTTACCGACCCTACAAGATGCCATCAAAGAGCTCGAAAAACCTGGACGCGATCCGAGAGAACAATTCCAGTATGCCACCTTCCAAGAGGGAATTTCCGAAATCAGCGATCTAACTCCAGGTATGATTTTAGAAGGAGTGGTGACCAATGTTGTTAACTTTGGTGCTTTTGTTGATATTGGTGTACATCAAGATGGCTTAGTGCATATCTCCCAACTATGCGATCGCTTTGTCTGTGATCCCAATGAAATTATCAAGGTTGGACAGGTAGTAAAAGTAAAAGTTTTAGAAGTTAACGAAAAGCTCAAACGGGTTGGTTTATCGATTAAGCAAGCAAGCTAGTACAAAAATTTAAAAAATATTTAAAGCTATCAGCCATCAGTAAGAAATAATCAATAAAAGCTACCAGTAAATACCGAAAAATATTAAGATAATCTAAATAAATGCAAAAAACTAGATATTAAGCTCATGGACAATCAACTACTCTGGCACAGCTTTTATCAGGAAATCAATCAGCCAGATGAGCAAATTAATTTAGCTAAAGCTGCTCTTTGCTATGGCCAAGCAGAATATCCTGACTTAAATATATCCAAATATTTAGGTATTTTAGATGCGATCGCTTCAGAAATTCAACCACAACTACCAACTGAACGCTATCCGCTCAAAGTAATTCAAACAATTAATTATCATCTGTTTGACTGCTTAAAATTTCAGGGCAATTGTCAAGATTATTATGATCCTAATAATAGTTTTTTAAATCAAGTAATTGACCGCAAAGTAGGAATTCCCATTAGTTTATCAGTAATTTATTTAGCGATCGCTCAACGTCTTAATTTTCCCATGATCGGGATAGGTATGCCTGGACATTTTTTAGTTCGTCCTAATTTTAAAGATGCAGGCTTCTTTGTCGATCCTTTTAATCAAGGAGAAATTTTATTTCCAGAAGATTGTCAGGAAAAATTCAATCAAGTTTATCAACAACCAGTTAAACTAAAACCAAATTTACTCTCTCCTGTAAGTAACAAACAAATTCTCGCCAGAATGCTCACTAATCTCAAGTTTATTTATTTACATCATCGTGAGATAAATAAAGCTTTGGCAATCATAAGTGGCATATTAGCAATTTTCCCGAAAAATGCAACCGAAATTAGGGATAGAGGCTTACTATACTATCAAATAAACCGTTGGCAGGAAGCAATGATGGATCTAAAATACTTCCTTAAAATTGCTCCCCATAGTGAAGATGCACGAATGATCCAAAGTTTATTAAAAAAAATGAATAGCGTCTAGTACCACTACACGGAAGTCAAAAGTCCCCCCATCTCTTGGCAAGCCACAAGGGTATAACATCAAAAGCCATCAGAGGAGTAAAAGAGTTAATTAACAATTAACCATGAATCAGTAATCAGTAATTACTCAAAACCTGGTCGCTTGGGCAGAGGTATATCTTTCAATTCTGAAGGATCGAGATTAGGCAGAGGTATATTTCTGAGTTTATCTTTCAATGATGGAAATGGTTGAGATTCAGGTTGAGGTTGAGGCTGAGGTTTAGGTGCTGGTGCAGGTTTAGATTGGGGTTTAGGTACTGGTGTAGGTTGAGGCTGGGGTTTAGGTGTTGGTTTAGGTACTGGCGCAGGTTGAGGTGCTGGTGCTGATTGCTGTTTAGGTTGAGTTCGTTGTGTCTCTTCGGCTTTTGTGATCGAGGGTAGAGTTAAAGAAGGACAAATTTTGGAATCATATTTATAATCAACTGTTACCTGATAGGGCTTAGGCTTTTTAGTTTGATTCTCCAAAGTGCGATTGGCTACGCCAGCGCGGAACGCATCGCTAATATCTTTGCTGGCTAGCTCGTTAAAAATAGGGTATTTTGCACCTTTAATTAAATCTAGAGCAACTACTGTACCAGTCTCATCGACTACAACCCCAAAGACACTACTATCTTCCAGTCTACGAATACAGGCATCCCGTGGATAAGTACCTTGGATGACGATATTTTCAGGTTTGATATCCTTAACTTTAGTCACCCAAGCAATATAATTTTTTCTCGCATCTTCATCAGTAGTCCCAGTCTCGATTTTTTTTAAATTTTGACTCAAATTACCAACACGATTTTGGGAACTGGCAGCTTTAATAGCTGCAATCTGCTCAGGAGTTGGTTGAGCTTGGGGTTGAGGTTGAGGCTGAGGTTCTAATTTCGCAGTAGTTGGGGCTGGCTTGCCTGGTTGCTGTGGTTGTTGTGGTTGTTGTACGGCAGTAGATGGCTTATTTGGTGTTTTAGCAGGGAGTGATGGTACTTTCGACGGTTTGACTTTAAAGCCAGAAGAATCGGGTTCTGGTGGCTGGGGAAGATTTGAGAAATCGCCAACGGGAGGCAGAGTAATATCTGTGATCGGCGGTAAGGGAGGCAGGTCAAACTGAGGTGGGGGAGGAATAGGAACAGGAGGCAAATTGTTAGGGTTGCCTATACCTGGAATTAAAGAACGGGGAATAGCAAAGGGTGAGGCTGGTTGGCTATTATCCGCAGGGGGGAGATTATTATTAAAACCTGGTATATTTGGATCACTTAATTGAGGAGAAACATTAGGTAGACGGGATTGTTGTTCTGGGCTAAGTTCAATGACCGAAACTTCTCTGATACTAGAATCACCATCCAAATTTAGACTAGGTAAACCAAATTTTAGCACCAACAGATGTAAACCTACTGATAATAATAAGCATAACTTTGCTGGGTTAAGCAGCTTACCAGATTGACGAGCTAATTTTGATTCGTAGTACATAACCAGCAACAACAGAAAATAAAAATTAAAGTATAGATCTTGTTGCTCAGTTTACAGAACAACTTTAAAAAATAAGGTATATACAAATTAGATTATGCGTAATTAGTCTAGATGGCAACAGATTGCAGTCATTTAGTTCTAAGGGACACAATGCTTGTGCTAGTTATAATTAGTCTAAGTTTTTGTTCGTAATTAACATATTCCATTAACATCGATGGTAGAATATAATCGATAACAATAGTAATCTTTAATAATCCATTGTTCTAGTAGCTTTAATTTCTGACTTCTGCCCAAAAATCCCAGAATATCTGGTGTATCTGCCCAATATTGCTAATTATTAATAATAGTTATATAACTAAAACCTCGGCTTTTAATAGGAAGAAGGCAGAAGTAAAGTTTTCTTTGCTGTCGCTCCTTAAGCAGCAGTTATTAAATGAGAAGTATTATCTTTAATCTTTCTTCATCATTGGAGTTGGTAAGCTACCTTAAAAAAACTCGGAGCTTCAAAGCTAAACGCTTTTACAAGTTAAATCTCTAACTCTTAGTTTTTCAGTAAACTCTATTTAGCTTCTTCTAATTGATCTAAGCGCAACCAGACATTAGGAGTAGGTACATAAAACTGAACTAAAGCATATTCATCATTAAGTTCTACAACTGCCCCTTTACTCTCAAATAAATAAGAAGGAAGTCGAACATCACTAGCTTGTATTTCCAAGCTACCTTCTAATTTTTCCTTAACTACTCGAACTAATGAGCCTTTTTTGATACCTGCCATAATTATTAATTTTGATTACATCTATAATTTAAATTATTATAGGTTACTTCTGAAAAGGTTATTTTGCTAAATCAATTATATATGTAGAATACGCGTTTTTTTCTTAAAGATTCCTTTAGATTTGGTTTTGGGGCTAGCTACTGATTCGCAATACAATGAATAATCATCTTGTTGTAGTCATAGAGGATAATAAATGACAAGCTCCGCGATCGCAACAGTAGCGAATCATCTTGAAGTATTAACTAACGGCTTACCTAATATCTGTGGTTGGGAATCAGAAATCGCTTCAGTCGTTAATCATCAACAACCAGTATTTTTACCTCGTAGTCCCATCGATCTTAAGCCAGTTCAGGCTGGTTTTGCTTGCGCTCTTCATATGCATCAACCGACAATTCCTGCAGGGGCTAACGGCGAATTAATCAGCAATTTGCAACATATGTTTGAACATCCTCATGATGGGGATAATCACAATGCCGAGGTGTTTGCTTGGTGTTATACTCGCATGGCTGACTGGATACCTGAATTAGTAGCTAATGGTTGTAATCCTCGGATTATGCTGGACTATTCTGGTAATCTGCTTTGGGGTTTGCAACAGATGGGACGCACAGAGACTTTGGATAAGTTAAAAAAAATCACCTGTGACTCTCAGTATCAACCCTATGTTGAGTGGTTAGGTACAATGTGGAGTCATGCAGTAGCCCCTTCAACTCCTATTCCCGATCTCAAGCTACATATTCAAGCATGGCAACATTATTTTGCAGCTACTTTTGGGTTTGAGGCTCTTCAACGAGTCAAAGGCTTTTCACCCCCAGAAATGCATCTTCCCAACAATCCTGATACTCTCTATGAATATATTAAAGCTTTAAAAGAGAGTGGTTATCGCTGGTTACTAGTACAGGAACATTCTGTAGAAAGATTAGACGGTTCAGGGTTACACCACGATGACAAGTATATCCCCAATCGCTTAGTTGCTCGTAACTCTAAAGGGGAAACCATCAGTATTACCGCCCTAATTAAAACCCAAGGTTCTGATACCAAGCTCGTTGCTCAAATGCAACCTTATCATGAAGCTAAAGGTAGAGGGAAACAACAAATTGGCAATATTGCCGTACCCAGTTGTGTCAGCCAAATTGCCGACGGCGAAAATGGTGGTGTGATGATGAACGAATACGCTCGTGATTTTCAACCTGTTTGGTATGAACTACAGAATAATCAAAATATAGTCGGGTTTAACGGCACAGAATATCTAGAACTAATTGAAGCTGCTGGGGTAAATCCTGATGATTATCCTGTTTGTCAAGCAGTGGGACAACATAAAATTTGGCAACAGGTCGATCCTAACAATACTACTCCCGAAAAAGTCATTCAAGCGATCGCTAATTTACAAGCAACAGATCATCAGTTCCATATGGACGGTGCTTCTTGGACAGACGATCTTAGTTGGGTCAAGGGTTATGAAAATGTTCTTGAACCGATAAATCAATTAAGTGCTATGTTCCACCTGAAATATGATCCTTTAGTCACTCAAGATCCTAGTATTACTAAAACTAGAGAATATCAAGAAGCTTTACTCTATGTCTTACTAGTAGAAACAAGCTGTTTCCGCTATTGGGGTCAAGGTACTTGGACAGATTATGCCAGAGAGTTATTTAGACGTGGTGAGGCACTATTAAAATAATGTAGTTAGGCAAAATTATTTATACAGTTTCTAGGCACTAGGCTCTAGGCTTTTGACTTCTTTTCCACAAAGTGTAATTAATTCGGCTTAG
>CAYMWC010000270.1:0-7589 GCA_964393695.1 uncultured Pleurocapsa sp. | reverse complement strand
GTGGTACTGGTCCTTTGGATGAATGGGGTATTGCTGGACAACGTGAAGTATATCGCGCTTTGAACTTGCCTACTGCTCCTTACGTTGAAGCTCTAAGCTTTGCTCGTAATCGTGGTTGCGCTCCTCGCGATATGTCTGCTCAAGCTTTAACTGAGTACAATGCTCTTATAGACTATGTAATCAATTCCTTATCCTAGGATTGGTTATTTGTCTTAGGGATTTGATGGCTATTTGCTATTAAACCCATCAATATTTATGGGGATTCTGGGAATGTTGCTTTGACTACAATAATTAGTTTAAGTAGTATTCTGAGAGTCTCCATTGTTTTTGCGAAGTTATCCTTGATTTTTAAATAAAATAATTAATTAACTTTAAAATAAATCACTACTATTAGAAAGAAAATTATGACTCCTGATGCTTTGTTTGAAAAACTAAAACATCCCAATCCCAATTTACGGGGTAAGGCAATGGTGGAAATAGCTGAAAAACGCGACGAGACAACCATTCCTCGTTTGATGAGCATTCTCGATCAAGAAGATGTACTTTATCGTCGTTCTGCGGTTAAAACCTTGGGAGTAATTGGTGCAGAGGTTGTCCCTTTGGTAGTAGATTCCTTACTGAATAGTGATAATCCTACGGTTCGCTCTAGTTGTGCCAAGGCATTGGCTCAAATAGTAGTTAACCATCCTGACGAGCCAATGCCCGAAGCAGGAATCGAGGGACTCAAACAGGCGTTGAACGATCCTAATCCCGTAGTTTATATTCCTGCGGTGATGACTTTGGGAGAAATAGGCTCTCCTGTCTTCGAGCTTTTAGTTGAAACCCTGAGAACTACCGATAATCCAGCGGTGGGAGTAAGCATTCTCAATGCTTTAGGTTCAATGGGCGATCCTAGAGGCATAGAAGTATTAACCGAATTAAGTCAAGACGATTCTGTCGATTCCTACATCAAAGAATCTGCTGCTAGTGCTTTATCTCGTTTAGAGATGGTCATCAAATACAATAGCTAAACTCAAATTTCACTTTATTTAACTTTTAAGATTTCAGCAACCAAGATCCGATGCTACTTGACCAAGCTCAAACCGACGAACTTTTAGTTACAGTTACCCAGCAACTTAATCAAGGAACTTTTAATAGTCAAGACCAACAGCTAATTAAGCAGATGGTAGAGTGTTTAGGGGATACAAGGGGATTAGTAAGACTGGATTATGCAGAAGCATTAGGTCAAGTTGGTCAACCAGCAGTTGAACCGTTAATTGATGCTTTATTGCATCATCCTAACGTAGTTGTTAGACGCGCAGCAGGTAAAACCCTGACCTTGATTGAAGATCCTGAAGCTGTACCTCATCTAATTCATGCCTTGCTTCATGATGAAGATACTGTAGTACAAGGCTCTGCTATTGGTGCTTTAGCTCGTACAGGGGAAGCAGCCGTTGCACCTTTGTTAGAAGTATTAGCCTCACCAGATTCTACGGAAAGTCATAAAGGTCATGCTGCTTGGGCATTAGCATTTATTGGAGTCAAGGCAAAAGAGCAATTATATGCTGCTTATGATTCCAATTCCCCTGAAGTACGTGCAGCAGTAGTAGGAGCGATCGCCAAAGTGGTGGAAGAAAATCGTGATGATACCCAAGCCTTAAATTTATTGGTGGAATCTCTACAAGATACCTCTGCTAACGTTAGGAGTGAAGCAGCAGCAGTATTAGGTAACTTGAAATATCAGCCAGCTATTCCCCGGTTAACAAATTTACTTAACCATGATGAAGGAGAAACCCGTAAGTCGGCAGCTTTATCTCTAATGAAAATCGGCGATCGCAATTCTTTAGAGCCATTACAAGCCTCTTTGATTCAAGAAACGGAAGAAGGAGTCAAAAAGGCTATGGCATTGGCTATTTCGATGTTAGAAAGACAAACTGACGTAGACGATTGGTAATTGAAGATATAACTCAACTATTATTCATGTTATATTAGACCTGTACAGCTTTATGTCAGAATATGATTCCCATATCGGATTCAATTGCTTATACTAATGCCAGAAATGGACTAGCATCTTTACTGGATCGAGTGAGCAAAAACTCAGAAATTGTAATTATTAATCGCAGAAACAAACCAGATGTAGCTTTGATTAGTAAACAAGAGTTAGATGGGTTATTAGAAACAGTTTATCTATTGCGTTCTCCTGCTAATGCCCAACAGCTATTTAAAGCAATAGAGGAATCTAAGCAGATGGATAATTCGGCAATTGAACCTCAATCCATACAAGACTTGTGTGAGGATTTGGGTATTGTCCGAGAATAAGGTCTGGTGTCCTATTTTTACCCCTACTTTTCGAGAACATCTCTTGTGGTGGGCAAAAAAAGACTCCACTAAGATTAATAAAATTTTAGATTTGGTAGAGGCAATTTGCTCTCAACCATTTCAAGGAATTGGTAAGCCAGAACCTCTCAAATATATTGATTCTAATATTTGGTCACGACGCATTAATCTAGAGCATCGCTTAGTTTACCGTATTAAGGATAATCGTATTTATTTCTTACAATGTCGCTACCATTACGAATCTTGATTGACCTTAATTGAGAATTAATCATGTTCAGTATTGTCTAGAGGAGCATAAAAACTAAAAGACAAAAGTAAAATTATTAAAACCAAACTCAAACCGATCGCTGTACCTGAAATAACTACAGCCTCGACATTTTTAATAGCGATCGCTATTAACGCCCAAACAAATACAGCAGCGTAGGCATAATCTAGCCTGGGGATACATACTATATGGGTAATTAAAGCAGCTAGCAACAACATAATAATTGTCCAAATTTCAGGATTAATACCCCAGCCATTCCACTCCCAGGTTTTTAAAACAATTGCACCATTAACTATGGTTGCTACACTAATCCAAGACAAATAAATACTCATGGGGATGCGTATTAAATATTTATCCCATCTAGAAAGACGACGATTCAAGGGCATAGACCAATAAGCAGCGATTAAAGGCAGTAAAATACCCAGCATAGCTAAAAAAGAAACAGCATACTGTCGATAAAGAAAACAAATGACCCAAACAATCTGCGATATGGAAGCGATCGCTAATTTATAGCCAATTCGTTGTAACAACAAGTTATTTTTTTGTGTAGGTAAAACTTGATAGATAGCCAAGCTAATTAAGCCTAGATAAATTATCCCCCAAACGGCAAAGGCATAGTTAGCAGGAGTAATAAGAATATCGTTAAAAAACTTATTAGAAATTTGACCAATAGTAAGTCCCTTGGGAGGATTAACATTAGCTAAAACATTTATCCCAAAAGCGGTAATAATCGAAACTAAAGTTACTACTTGCCTGATCAGGGTAGGCTTACTATTTACTGTGTAGCGATCGTACATAAATTAACAGTAATTTTTTGATTATATAGTCAAGCTCTTTTATTTATTTTCAGCTTAAACTCGATCAAATAGAGGATGATATACATCTTTAAAAAATCGCTGATGTTTAGGAGCAAGATTTTCTATTATCTCTGGCGGAATATCTGGCTTATGATGACGGACATTAATATGATTATAGGCACAAAAAATTGCCATACGGGGATTATGAGGATTTTGCCAAAAGTCTGCCGAATGTCTTACCGCTTCGGAAAAAATAATTAACGATCCAGGAGGACAGCTGTAACTTTCCCACAGTCCTGAATTTCGAGCATCGATACTCGCAACAGGATTAGTCCTGATATTATAGTTAGCCTTATGGCTACCAGGAATAAAACAAGTTCCACCCTTATCTTCTAGAACTTCATTCAATTCCCACACAATTCTCGTCATCCCTGCATAAATTCGTCCATCCTGAAAATTATATGCATAGTTAGGATTAGTAGTACGACCGCCTGCATGGGGGTTCCATTCTCCTTCGCCCATTTCACGATAGCTAAGAAAAACATTTTCTAGACGAATTTTCTCGATATCTGGATCGATAACATCTAACAACACATTCATAACCGCAGGATGATCAATTAATGGCGCAAAAGAACCTCCAGGTAAACAACGCTCGTGTGGTGGTAATGACTCTGGATCATTTTTCTGGCGCAACACAAAATCCTTGAGAATTTTGACCTCAGATTCGCTTAAAACTGCTGGCTTTACCAGATAACCTTTAAGATCGAAAACAACACGGTCATGTTGAGTCATGCTTCCTCCTGAGACAAGGCGATTTTGAATTAATTGGGTTGCTTTTTTGGCGACTTTTTCGGTTTTGTTTTTAATTTTGGCTTGAAGTTGGGATAAATGGCTCATTGATTCAGAGGCAAGATCTAGAGACAATCTATCTTAATACACTTTATTAATAGGTAGTGCTAAAACAATCTACAATCTTCTGACTTGACTCTCCAGTCGACTGTAGAGTTTACACTTAATTTTAGAACTCAATAAAACCAAATACGAATCATGACTATAAAATTCAAAGTCCCTGATATGGCTTGTGGTGCTTGTAGTGAAACTATTACTAAAGCAATTTTAGCGATAGATGCTCAAGCTTCAGTTAAAGCCGATCCCAAAACCAAACAGGTAACAGTAGAAACCCAAGCATCAGAATCATCTGTAAAAGAAGCAATTTCTGGTGCTGGCTATAACCCTGCTTAAGTAATAAGTAATTAGTGACTGGTGATTGGTGATTGGTAATTTCAGTTAGAACAGTGAAACGTAGTTACTTCTTACTTCCTATTTCCTATTTCCTATTTCCTATTTCCTACTTCCTAATCTCTCTAGCGATCATGAATGCTACAACAGATGTAGAAAAAGTAACCCTCAAACTCAGGGGAATGAGTTGTGCTGCCTGTGCTAGTAACATTGAATCAGCAATTCGGGCTGTACCTGGGGTGGTGGAATGTAATGTTAACTTTGGTGCAGAACAAGCTGCGCTTCAATATAATCCTCGTCAAACTACTATTGAGGCAATTCAAAGGGCAGTAGTAGAAGCGGGATATGCTGCTTATTCGCTGCAAGATCAAGACATGATTACGGGAGAAGATGATGCTGAACAAGCTACTCGTCAAGCAGAATCTCGCGATTTAATCCGTAAAATAATTGTCGGTGGTGTAATTAGCTTGATTTTAATTACTGGTTCACTGCCGATGATGATAGGGTTAGAACTCTCTTTTATTCCTACATGGTTACATAATTCTTGGCTGCAATTAATTTTGACTGCACCAGTCCAGTTTTGGTGTGGTTATAGGTTTTATGTTGGTGCTTGGAAAGCTTTTAAGCGTCATGCTGCGACGATGGATACTTTGATTGCTTTGGGTACAAGTGCAGCCTATCTTTATTCTTTATTTGCTACTGTATTTCCCAACTTTTTTCTTAATCAGGGCTTGATGCCAGAAGTATACTACGAAACCGCAGCCGTAGTTATTACTTTAATTCTTTTAGGACAATGGTTTGAAAACCGTGCCAGGGGACAAACTTCAGAAGCAATTCGTAAACTAATGGGTTTACAAGCGAGAGATGCCAGAGTTATTCGTAACGGACAAGAAATAGACATTCCGATTCAAGAAGTACAAATTGGCGATACCATCTTAGTGCGCCCTGGAGAAAAGATACCTGTAGATGGGGAAATAATTAGTGGAAGTTCTACCATCGATGAAGCAATGGTAACGGGAGAAAGTATACCCGTGAAAAAAGAGCCTGGAGATGAAGTGATCGGTGCAACTATTAATAAGACAGGTAGTTTCAAGTTTAAAGCTACTAGAGTTGGTCAAGATACAGTGTTAGCGCAAATCGTGAAACTCGTACAGGATGCCCAAGGTTCAAAAGCTCCAATTCAAAGACTGGCTGACAAAGTAACAGGGTGGTTTGTACCTGTGGTAATTGCGATCGCTATTATTACTTTTGTCCTCTGGTTTGTCGTTATGGGAAATCTTTCTTTGGCTTTAATTACTACTGTCGGAGTGTTAATTATTGCTTGTCCTTGTGCTTTGGGTTTGGCTACTCCTACCTCGGTAATGGTAGGTACAGGGAAAGGTGCAGAAAACGGCATTTTAATCAAAGGTGCAGCCAGTTTAGAATTAGCCCACAAAATCCAAACTATTGTCCTCGATAAAACAGGTACAATTACTCAAGGTAAACCGACTGTGACTAATTACGCTACAGTCAAAGGTGTTGCGGATGGCGCAGAATTAGAATTACTGAGTTTAACAGCAGCAGTAGAAAGTAATTCCGAACATCCTTTAGCTGAAGCAGTGGTTAGATACGCTCAGTCTCAAAATGTTGATGTGCTAGAGGTAATTGATTTTCAAGCGATCGCAGGTAGTGGAGTTGAAGGCACAGTTTCAAATCGCCTAGTACAAATAGGTACGCAACGCTGGATGTCTGAGTTGGGTATAAAAACTACTGCATTACAATCACAAAAAGCTAGTTGGGAAGCTGAGGGCAAAACTGTGGTTTTAATTGCCGTAGATTCTGAAATAGAAGGTATTATAGCCATTGCCGACGCAATCAAACCTACTTCTCCAGCAGCAATTAGAGCCTTACGCAAGCTAGGGTTAGAAGTAGTCATGTTAACAGGAGATAATCAAAAAACCGCCGAAGCGATCGCTCGTGAAGTTGGTATCGTTAGAGTAGAAGCGGAAGTACGCCCTGAGCAAAAAGCAGCCAAGGTAAAAGAATTACAACAAGAAGGCAAAATAGTCGCGATGGTAGGAGATGGTATTAATGATGCTCCTGCACTGGCGCAAGCGGATGTTGGTATTGCCATTGGTACAGGAACAGATGTGGCGATCGCAGCTAGTGATATCACCTTAATTTCAGGAGAATTACAGGGCATTGTTACGGCGATCAAGTTAAGTAAGGCAACTATGAATAATATTCGGCAAAATCTCTTTTTTGCTTTTGTCTACAATGTCTTAGGTATTCCGATCGCAGCAGGAGTTCTCTTTCCTTTCTTCGGTTGGTTACTTAATCCGATTATTGCTGGAGGGGCAATGGCATTTAGTTCGGTTTCTGTCGTTACTAATGCTTTACGGTTGCGGAATTTTAATAGAAGCTCTTAAGCTGTTAATCATTTAATTTACTTGTTATGACTGACGAAGTCATCGCTGGCTCTGTCGTTTCACGTATCTAGTACCGATGACTGGGAGACTGAGTGACTTGGAGACTGGGGTCCAATAAAATATGACAAACTAGGACAGTCTTGGATAAATTGCCCCTAATTATAGTAGTAAATACTCATCTTTTTAGCTAAAAATCGGGGCAATTTATCCTTTCAAGCTAAAAACTTATCGACTTCAACCTATGTCTGGGGAAGACTGTCCTAGTTTGTCTAACTTTTTTCTCGGGGGAGAGTTTAAGAGTTTTTTCCTTATACGAATAATATGCAGTTTGAATGGGTAACAGCTTAGTTTTTAGTTTTTAGCTTGTTAATGGAATTAATAATATGTTTAGTAAAACTAAAATTTTCAAGAATTTAGCAGGATTAGGGTTTTTTCTAGCTTTGATTACTAATAGCGCACTAGCACAAACAGACTTGGAAATGACAATGTCGATTTCGGGTGGAGAACAAACTAGTAAGTTTCAAAAGCTAGAACAGCCTTTAGCCTTAAAACTGGCCGTTATTG
>CAYMWC010000269.1:0-7635 GCA_964393695.1 uncultured Pleurocapsa sp. | reverse complement strand
CAGATTAACTTTTTTCTTCAAGATTCAATCCTGCTTTTTGAGCGATTTCTTTCATGTTTCATCTGTGGGGCTGCTGGATGTGGGTTCTAATGCCTCTTGCTGTGTATTGCCAAATGCAGATAAATTAGGTAATTCTTGAAAATGTGCTAACCAATCCCCTTGTTCATCAACATATAAAGAGATTTTTTTAGTTCAATAGTAGAAGACGCTAGCAATCATTCATTGTCAATAAAGTCATTTTTTGTTGGAGATGAGCAAGGAAGAGGATACAAACCTATAGTACAACCAAGACTATTCATTAAAATTGATGATTTAAAACAGGCTCTCAATGGTAAATATCTAGATATTGATGCCCCAGTTGCGGGAGATCAGGCTACTAGAATAAAAATCTCTCTTAAAGGAATGCAAAACGTTGCAGAGGAGACTCATCCTATACTAGCTCCTGCCGTAGCGGAAGTTTGGAGGGAACAAGAAAAAAGCCGTATCGGTTTCTTGTATAATAACAATACTTATTCTTTCACTGTAACTAATAATGGAGGATTGTATTTCAAGCAGTATGCTCCTGAAGAGGTCATAACTTATGTTCTATTGAAAATCCTTCTTTTACAAGATTTTAGTAATGGATACTCAAATAGTTAAATGTATAAGACAATACATTAAAGAAAAGTACATTGGAGGCGGTGTTATTAAAGTTTCTGATGTATCAAATTATTGTGAGTGTTCAGATGGAATTATTCTTAAAGGGTTAGTAGAGCTTGAAAAATTAGGTGAAGTTAAGATTGAGAAAAGATATTCTTGCCCTGATTTTCACTACATAAGAGAACCTGAATTTCCTTTTTGTTCAGAATGTAATAAAGAATATCCTGAAGAATTAATCAATGTCTACTTTTACTTTAAACCTCTAGCTACAGTTAGAATGTGAACACAAAAAAGAGTAAAACTGTAGACCCTATCTATAGGGAAAAGTTTATTGAGGATTTGAATAGATTTATCAGTAAAGTTCAATCTGTAGAAAATAATAATCCTACTACTTGTGCAACTATATTTAGCAATTCCGATAGATACTCAAAAGAAAAAATATATCTTCAAGAAATAGCTTCAGAAACATTTTCAACTACCAAAGATCGCGGTGATGCTTTAGAGAAGTTAATTCTGGAAATTTTTAATAGAATTGAATTGTTAGACGGTATTAGTATGACACGGAAAGAGACTGCTTTGGGTCAACTTGACTTACAAATGGTCACTGTTAGGGATTATATATATGATGTTTGGGGCATGATTCGTGACAAACCTGCCGTTGAATACATAATTGGTGAGTGTAAAAATTATACTAATCCTGTAGGAAGACCTGAAATTGAACGTATATGTTGGCGTGCTAGCAAAGGAGCTTGTTTGGCTTTTTTTATTGCTACTGAATATACTCAAGATGCAATAAACGAGATAGCTGATTTTAATCAAAATAGACAAAATATTCTAATTAATTCTAATGGAGTTTATGTTATTCCTATTTCAATTTCTATGATTGAAGCTATTGTTGAAAATGATATAAATTTTTGTTATTTTATCAAATGGGCAATTAAAAATTCTAAAATAATGAGTATTGCTAATTATTTAAAACTTTCTTAGGTAATAAAACAAATCTATTTAAGACAGTTATATTTTATTTTTTTATTCGACGACAATTATCACAATGACCACATCTAAATTTTTGTGCTTCCTGGTTAAAACCAAAAGCCTGTAATAAAAATTGCCAACGACATTGCTGTGTTTTTAAATAAGCTTGCATTTGTTGTTGATGATGTTTTTGACTGATAGTTAGCTGATTTAAAGTAGTCGCAGACGAACGTTTACGGTAATGAAAAGGATCTTGCCAGTCAACTAAACCTAAACTATGTAGAATACCTAAAGTAATTTCTCCTTGAGAAAATTCTTCTTTGATTGTGGCAATTTTGCCCTGGCTAGGTAATTGCTTAATTATTTGTTGGGCTTGCTGATATTGCTGTGTTAATTTATGGCTGAAAAATTGACTACGTTGTTTGTCTTCGGGATTAAGCCAGCCAGTCGGCTCACTAATTAAAGTGAGAGCTTCAGCAGGTTTGCCATCTCTACCACCTCTACCAATTTCTTGGATATATTCAGCTAATAATTCTGGTGCATGATAATGAATTACCCAGCGCACATCGGGTTTATCTATTCCCATCCCAAACGCGGAAGTACAAATGACGAATTGAGTTTTATTTGTGATCCAATCCTGTTCAATTTTTCTTCTTTCGTGGTTAACTAAACCTGCATGATAAGCTGCAACGGCATAATTCTCAGATTTCAACCAAGTTGCTAAGGTTTGACTATCTTGACGAGAGCGGACATAAACCAAACCAGATAACTTAGGGTGAGCTTGAATAAACTTTAAGGTTGCTTGTCTTCTGCCTCTTGGTGTCCAAACAGTTTTAAGGTTTAAACTTAAATTAGGACGATAGGGACTAACTAAAAAAACTTCTGGTTGCTTTAATTCTAAAACTTGAGTAATTTCAGCTTGAGCTTGAGGATCGGCAGTAGCGGTAAAAGCTGCGATCGCAATTTTTGTCCCAGGAGGTTTATACTCCAGTAAACTACGACGAACAACACCCAAACGACGATAGGCAGGGCGAAATGTAGTTCCCCATTGGGTAAGACAATGAACTTCATCTAAAACTATACCTGTAATGTTAATGTGGGGCTTTATCATAATTTCCCAGACAGGTAGACTAAGTAAAGTCTCTGGAGATAAATATAATAAGCTTAGTTGCTGGTTATTAATTGCTTGTAGGGTTTGTTTTTTTTCACTGCGAGATAATTCGCTGTGTAATAATGCTCCAGATAAACCCAGTTGCTTTAATTGATTAACCTGATTTTCCATTAAAGCAACTAAAGGAGAAACCACAATTGTTAATCCTGTTTGTAATAGTGCAGGCAACTGAAAACAAATAGATTTACCCCCACCTGTCGGCAGAATCACCAAAGTATCTGTACCAGCTAAAAGACTGCGAATTATTTCTCCTTGGGGCGATCTAAAATCTTTATACCCCCAAATTTGCTGAAATTTCTCCTTAACTTCCTGCCAAGCAATATCCATTAGAGTAGTAGGTAGTAGGTAGTAGGTAGTAGGCTGTTTTTAAGTAGCAAGTAGCAAGTAGCAAGTAGCAGTAAACGATTATCGATAAAAAACTAAGAACTAAAAACTAAAAACTAATTAATTTTTGATGCTAGATAACCGAATTTTAAGCCATAAATCTCGATATTGCTGCTGTGATTGAGGCTGCAAGGGGAGGATAAATTCGCTTTTTTCTGAATTCAAAACTTCGGAATTGAGAAAAATATTATTTTGTAAATCTAAAGATAAATCGTTTTTATTCAAAGAGCGCAAAATTGGCGAAATTCCCGAAGTAAATAAAGATATTTGTTGGGCAGCTTTTGACTGCCAACAAAAATCAATCCATGACTCAATTGCAGCTATTTGCTCATCGTTCTTAGTTACCTCAGATATTTGCGGTTTTACCCAAAGATCTGCCCATAAAGATGTTCCTGATCGCGGAATAATAAATTTAATTTCGGGATATTGTTTAAGTAAGGGTAAAATATCCGTTGACCAAGCAACTGCAACCCACGTATCACCTAATACCAAAGGTTCTAAATAATGATTGGAACTATATAATTTTGCCTGTTGATGTAAAGATAGTAATTCCGCTTCTAAATTAGGTATTGAGTTGAGATTTTCAGTATTGTAAGAATAGCCTAATTTTTTTAAAGTTAAACCAATAACTTCTCTAGGAGAATCTAACAAAGAAAGGCGATCGCGTAATGCTGGTTGCCACAGATCTTGCCAATCTTTTAAGGTAATATCTAACTTTTCTAAGTGCTTACTTTGATAGGCAATTATTGTACTACCCCAACGATAGGGCGCGCCCCAAATCTTGCCTTCAGTAGCTAAATAACCTTGATTATTTCGTTGAACTATTTTTTGCCAAGGGTTAGATAATTTTTGCCAACTAGTTAAATTCTCAACTGCTAAAGGTTGAATTAAATTCTGTTGAATTGCAGTAGCTAGCCAAAAGTCTCCTAAACTAGTTAAGCCAGGATAAATTATAGATTTGTTAAAGATTTTATCGAATAATCCTGGCGTTTTTTCTTCTGATTTGCTAGCTTGCTGCCAACTATGAAGTGAAGCAAAAATTTGTTCTAATTGGGCTTGGGGTTGAAAATTAACTTGTCTGGTTTGAGCAACTGTTTGCTGAAAGTCCCCAATTAACTGCCCAGGAATCGAATTTTCTAAAAATAATATCTGTAAAACTGTTGTGGAATTACTACAGCCCGACAATAATTGGTTCAAAGCTGTAGCAGTACTAGCATAGAGAAAATAACGACGAGATAATGGGTAATTCATTACTGTTAAAACGTAAATTTTCAGGTATATTTACTTAGAGGAAGTTAGCAATTCTGTCTATATGAATGAGATATATTTTACGAGCAAGTTTGCTAACTTTTTTAGCTTAAGATTGACGATTTTGAGTAGTCAGAATATCTTTACAAACATAAATTGAGCAATTATTAAATGAATCAGGAATAGTAGTAATTTTTCTGAATAATGCTCTTAGCATAAAAGCACAGTCACAACCAAGGAAGCCTAGGAAATTTTATGGATACATTGCAAGTACAAATTAGTGAATTACGAGACAAAATAGAGCGGTTATATCAGCTTATCGAGCAAATTAGCAACCAGATTAAAGAATTAAGTTCTCAGCGAGTCAGACACAGTGAGCAAGAGTCTTATTCTCTGCCTAACTTTACCCCCAAAACTAGCCACTTTATAGTTCATGAAGGAGAGTCTGAATATCAATTAACTCATAAAGATATTTTAGTGGATGATAATAGTAGCACTAGTAGTACCAATTCTAGTAGCGACAATCTCGCTCCTGACACGCAAATTCGTCGTTTAACAGCACAGCTTACTGCTGCTTATAATCGCATTGCAGCTCTAGAAGAGCAATTATTGACCTATAGAATTCATTCTTAGATGGCGATAACGAGCAAATAAAGTTTCAATGACGGTAAGTAAATGAGTGGAAGTCCAATTTTGCTGTAGGGAAGCTGCAATCGCGCAGCCACCAGCACCTACTCCTTCTTTGACATATCCTTGGTGATAAGCTCGAAAGCCAGGATAGCGAGACATAGCAAAATTTAACCCAGTTGCTAAGAGGGGGACTCCACCAACAATTTTGGCTAACTTTACTGTATTGCCAGTTTGATCTTCTGCTACCCAACGGGTTGTACCTACTACAATCTGCTCAAATTGAACTGAGACATGATAATAGTTAGCGATCGCTTTAATTAGCGCATACACTGCTAACATTTGTGTCCCACCTGCTAACATTACTCCGATTCGGCGACTGGCAGCGATCGCTATTCCTGCAACCACAATTTGCATCGGATCGCCTATGGCTGCTACTAGCTTCAAAGGCTCATCAGACTTATTTGTCAGTCCTGCTTGTAATAAACCAGCTTGAACCACTGACCACTTCTGAGTATGATTGCAACTAGGATGACTACTATTGACCATTCCCCTCGCTTCAATCCCTAAAGCTGTAAGCAAAGCTAAAGCAGTAGTTGTTCCACCGACAACACATTCACCAATAATTAAATAATCAGCCGTATCAACTAGTTTTTCACCCCAGTTTAGACCCTGTTGGAAGAGGTGTTCTACCTTATCTAAAGGCATCGCATACCCAGAAGAGACACAAGCAGCAGTAATTCCTCCCAAATCAATGCTATTAACTGTGGGTTGATGGGGTAAGCCAGCATTAAAAATATAAGTTGGAATATCTAAGGTTTCGATTATTGCCCTGGAAATAAAAGTCGGAGATACCCCTGCTGTCAAAATTGGTAGGGGATATTGATAAGTTGTTTGTACTCCTTGAGCTAAAAATTCCGCATCAGCGATCGCGGTATATTCTCGCTCTTTTGGGGTTGCTCCTGCTGCGGATATACCTGGAATTAGACCTGTGGCTGTAAACCCTAAAACACAAGCAAAACTAGGTTTAGCACCGCTATATTGTCTTAACCACCGAAATCCTGACTGTAACTGACTGTAAACATAAATCATTTTTTAATCTTAGTTCAGCCTAAGACAACTGAAGGCTTAAGTTAGCCTATTAAAATTCCTTATCGAAAAATAATTTTTCAGAACCAGATTTGGTATCAGACAAAAATTTTACTCAAATCAAGAGAAAAGTTAACTAGTACATCTTCCCCCGACAAATTGCTCGGATTTTCCAGTTTTTCTATTTTCCGCCCCAAATGGTATATTTCTACAGTTTTAGATTTAGGCTCAATTAGCCATCCCAACTTTACCCCGTTATTGAGATACTCCTGCATTTTGGCTTGCAAATCTTCGTAACGTTGGTTTTTAAGATCGCTGGGAGATACCAACTCAATAACAAAATCAGGAGCAAGTGGCGGATAACCCTCTTTTTGCTCGATAGTTAAAGCTTCCCAGCGAGTTTTTTCTACCCAACTAACATCAGGACTTCTTCTAGAGCCATCAGGAAGGGCAAAGATAGTAGAAGAATCAAATACTTCTCCTGTATTATTTTTGTTAGCCCAAATGGTTACTTGGGTCGTAAGTTGCGAGTTTTTTCTACCTGCTTCTCCGCCTGTTGGAGACATAATAATTAGTATTCCTTCTGGGGATAATTCTATTTTTGCTAGTTGCTCTACGCTGGCAAGTTGCTCAAATTGTTCTGTAGTTAGGAAAAAACCTTTTGGTATAGCTATAGTTTGAGTAATATTCATAGAAAAAAATTATCTCAAGTTTTAATATCTTATGTGATAGATAGTGCGGGTTGCCCACACTATTTATCATTATTATTGATGAAGCAATCTCCATGCAGATTATCAAGTTTCAAGATTCTCAGCAATTTTATCAACGGGTAGAAAATTATTTATTGAATCAGGAAGCTACTCACTGTTTACTTTTATCTCTTAGCAAAGCTTTGAGTGCTTCTCAAGCCAAGAGTGAAAATTTACCCTATTTAGCAATTGTTGAAAACCATCAGGTCATCTCAGACTAGCAACCAAAAGCGATCGCGATTTACTTATTAACTGGATAAAAGCTTTTGAGCAAGAAGCTTTAGGTGACAATTCACCAGAGTCAGAAAATCAATCTTGGTTTGATAAGCATTTAAAAAATAAAAGCCTTTATATTTGGCAAGATCAAATTGCAGTCTCAATGGCAGCTTTTGGTGGTGCGACACCTAACGGCATTAGAGTCAATGCAGTTTATACTCCACCAGAATATAGAGGTAAAGGTTATGCAACTTCCTGTGTTGCTACCGTCAGTCAATATTTACTTACTCAAGGTTATCAATACTGTTTTTTATTTACCGATCTAGCTAATCCCACCTCAAACCATATCTATCGCCAAATAGGTTATTTACCCATTCGTAAATTAATTCAAGTTGCTAGTTATTGAGTAAAGTTAACTACTAGTAAACGTGGGCGTAAGTAAAGTAACCGTTCAAAAATACTGAAAGCATTGGGATTAGAAGCTTCTGACTTCTGATGTTATACCCTTGTGGCTTGCCCTCGAATGGGGGTACTTCT
>CAYMWC010000268.1:0-7648 GCA_964393695.1 uncultured Pleurocapsa sp. | reverse complement strand
GTGGCTGTCATGAGTCTTATCCCCAACTCGATACTCTTACTTTGACATCAAGTTTCAGTCCCGTCTTTGAGGTAGCTCATGTTTGAGTGTAAAGTTTTATTGATATGCAATGCCTGACTTGGCTATTGAAATTATATCTCAGTTAGAAAAACCATATCAGCGTTTTAATCATATGAGATACAACAACATTACGCTTATTCCTCCTAACATTCCTGTATATGCCAATGGAGGTAATGCTTTTTTTAATCAGCAAAATATATTTAGTAAAAGAAGATTATAAAGCGAAAAATCGCGAAATTCCTCTGGCTAGTAATAAAGAAAAGATTGTTAATTAAGATTGATATTTATAAGTTTCATAAGAATTAAGACGTTTTACTTTAATTTTTTAAAATCTCGAATTAGCCTAAAAAAAATTCGAGTTAATAAGATGCGATCGCGTAGTGCCTCAGCGAAGCTGATATCTCCTAAACTTAGGGGATGAAAGTTAGAGATATAATCAAACTAATCGAACAAGATGGATGGTATCTAGCTCGAACGCGAGGTAGCCATCGTCAATACAAACATCCAACTAAGTCAGATTTGGTCACTGTACCAGGAAAACTAAGTGACGATTTGGCTGTAGGAACACTAAACAGCATTTTAAAACAAGCAGGTTTGAAATAATGCAATATTTAATTGTGATTGAAAAAACGGAAACTGGTTATTCTGCCTATTCTCCCGATCTACCAGGTTGTGTTTCCACTGGCGCAACTCGTGAAGAACTAGAACAGAATATGCGTGAAGCGATTGAATTTCATCTTGATGGTTTAAAGGCGGAGAATTTAGAAATACCTAAAGCCACAACCTCATCAGCTTATGTGGAAGTTGCAGCTTAAATAAAAACGCTTTATTTTAATTGACGAAGTAAACCTAACAACTTCTTGTTATTTTAATGCGATCTGAGGACAAAAGCGATCGCAATTTACAAACTCCTCAAATGACTAATGACAAATAAATGATTGTTAAAGGTTGCTCATCTTTATCCCAATTAAAACAAATATCTATTTTTCAAGATTTAGACCCATCACAACTTAAAAGTCTCTTGCCTTACAGTTATGTTCTAGAATATCAGCCAAATGAAATAGTAATGCAAGAAGGCGATCGCCTTCCTCAACAACTTCATGCTTTAATTACAGGAACATTGGAAATTAAAAAAACTGCCGTTAATGGCAAAGAAACAGTAGTGCGTCTGATTCCAGCAGGAGAACTTTTTGCTGCGCCAGCTATTTTTGGCAATGGTATTGCTCCAGCTACGGTAATCTGTCAGGTAAAATCACAAGTATTAACGATCGAGCGCGAGGCTTTATTGAAAGCTATTTCTCATACACCAGAAATTAGTTTAAGAATACTAGCAGTATTTAATCAAAGACTGCAACAACTCCACAATACAGTACATGGATTAATTTCCGAACGAGCAATAGTACGCTTAGTGAGATTAATTGAATATTATCGCGATGCCTACGGCTATGCTTCGGAAATCCGCGATGGTACTTATTCTCTAGCTGAAGGAGATTGTTTAAATATTAAACTGCCTTACTATCAAATTGCTCGCAGTATTGGCATTACTTATGAAGAATGTGTTCGTTTGTTCAAAAAACTCAACGGAATAGTGATTTATAAACGAGGTGGAACAATTATTGTTCAAGATTGGGAAAAATTAGAAACAGTCACTATTAAACAAAGCTAAGTTTTATCGAAAGAAAAATATCAACGGCGATCGCATTATTTCTGACACTACTTAAGAGCGATCGCAAATGGTAAACAGTGATTTTCATTTTAGAGCGATCGCTTTTTTAATGTATACTGTTCTTCAATTCAAAATTGTCAGACTACTACGCCACTGGGACAGTTACGGTATAAAGTACTAGTAGAGTGTGGCGTAAATTCCCTACCCATTGTTTATAGGGACAGGGAGACAAAGAGACTGGGAGACGAGGAGAAAAAATGGATGCCCGACTTCCGCCGTCCTGTACTAGCCAGATCGTTTAGATAAGGAATGGCACTCTGGTATTCAATGGATGAGGCTAAAACCCTGACAGGTATATTCATCTGATGATTAAATTAAGATGCTATGGGCAGTCCATTACGTTTGTTTGTGGGAATCTTTCCCAGCCAATCTGCTCAAGAAAAACTCAACCAAGAAGCGCAGAATTGCTCGAAAAAGCTTCAAACTGAAGTGCGTCTTCTAGCACCTGAAGTATTGCACCTAACGGTCAAATTTATCGGCAATGTGGATGAAACTCGGTTGAACGAACTGATTACGGCTTTTCTTAAAGCAAGAGGTAAGTTACCGAACGCTTCGCTTCAAATAAAGCAATTCAAGCTCTTTCCTTGTCATCGCCAACCCAGAGTATTAGTAGCACAAATCGAGCGATCGCCAGAACTACAATATATTTTCCAATTTTTTAATCGTAGCTTCAGTAACTTAGGCGTAATCTCCGAGCGACGATCATTCAAGCCTCACATTACCGTAGCACGAGCGCGACGCTGGCAACAAGAAACTATTTTGACCGCACCAGTTCCGCTAGTTGTCGAACCGATAACATCTGTTTCTCTTATCCATTCAAAACTTACCCCTGAAGGAGCAAAGTACAATATTCTTTCGTCCATATCACTCATTTAAATTTTGCCTACTAAACTCTTTCTTGATCGGTAATTTTGTAGTTCTTATCTGGATACAGAATTACAAAATAGAGGGATAATAAAAGTAGAAGGAAGTTTTATAATTATTCACTTCTGGGAAAAATATTGTCCTTACCATCAAAATCAACGTCAAAGTGGGGCAAAACGAGTTGTGAATCTTTAAAAGAGGTCGTTTCTTCCCCAAACAGAAAACCTTCAAATTACTAGCTTCAACTACAAAAATAAAATTAACAATAATTTGAGGAGAGACTATGCAAATCCCTTTACAAATTACCTTTCACGATCTCCCTCCCAGTGATACGATCGAGGCTCAAATTCGCCGACGGGTCGAAAAACTCAATCGTTTCTACGATCGCATAATTAGCTGTCGAGTCATAGTAGAAGCTCCCCATCGACATCATCATCAGGGTAATATCTATCACGTGCGAATTGACCTCACTGTACCTCAAGGAGAGTTGGTTATTGGTCGCAATCCATCTCAAAACCATGCTCATGAAGATCTTTATGTAGCAATTCGCGATGCTTTTGCTGCTGCACAGCGTCGGCTAAAAAGTTACGCTGCCGTTCAAAGGAACAAGACTAAAACACATGAAATACCCGACCACGGTTGGATAATTAGCCTGTTACCAGAGGATGGCTATGGTTTTATTGAAACCTCTAAGGGAGATGAAGTATATTTTCATCAAAACAGTTTGCTCAACTGCACTCTCAAAGACTTGCAGATAGGTAGTGAAGTTCGTTTAATCGAACATATGGGCGATCAGGGACTTCAAGCTAGCAGCGTTAGGTTAATTGGAAAGCATCATCTTCATAGTTAATTCTAACTACACTTCGATCGAAAGTATACTGTCCAGCTTGAGGCGGACGAGCGGGTATAAATTCCAGGGTCATTGAACCCAATACATCCCCCCGTACCTGAGCTTGGCAAAGAGTAGCTGCTGCTTTTACCGAGGTCAAATGTTGTGCTGCTAATCCTGGCTTGGGACGATTGGCGCGAATGCGATCAATGCGGACGGGTTGACCTGTAATAGTAGCCAGACTAAGGCTAGTACGGAGAATCTGACCTCCACCTTCACCCCATGAACCATCGATATCGATCATAAAAACTCAAGTTCAAATATCAGTAAAATTTTAAGATTATCCTATGCAGGTTAGGAACTGAGGATGCTATTAAATAGGATAATGCGATCGCGATTTATCAAACTACAAGAAATTCAGTTCAATTTTAACAAAGGATAACGTTGTAAATCCTCGCGATTCCAGCAGGAGAGTCCCGCCTGTTGACCTACAGTTTCCACAACTAGAATTGCATCGGGGTCTTCAAAAGTAATATGTCCTGGACTGCCTCTCTTTCCCAGTTCTTCTAGCAGAAGGCGATCAAGAAAACGTTCTTCATTATGACTGGAGAGACGACCTTTGAAACCACGGCGGTGCATCCTGACATGGAAACTTTTACCTGCTAAGTTCGGCAGCCAAGATAAAACTGCTTCTTTTGCCTTAATCTCAAATTCTTCTGGTGATTGGAAGGAAAAAGTGGTGGTAACTGGTACGACTCTTGATAAAAGTTTTGCTAGGTTGGGGTCCTCTGACAGCCAGGTGTTCAAAGTTTCTAGAAAGCGAGGAATATTACTCACTTCCATAACCAAAACATTCAAAAATTCGGTAGTGTAGACTGCTCCCAATCCTTGAAGCAAGTTAAAAGCTCGTCTAAAGCTATGTTCGTGTAAATTAACCACTACATTCCAGTGAAACATCTTGTTTCTCCCTAATTTTTATTTATATTGAGCTGGTAATTTACGAAGCATTTAATCTAAATTAATGAGAGAGATTCAATTAAGAAAAATATAGTTGAGGCAAAGAACCAAATGGAACTATCAAATACTGAAGTAAAACAATTTGCTACTCAGATTCTCTCAGGAATGCTGGCTAATCCTCACGTGTATCAAACGGTAAGCGATGACTTGGGTAGAGGACCGCGAGAACAAGATTTGATTATCGCTGCCATTGAGATGGCGGAAAGCTTAATTAACCGAGTCGAACGTAGAAATAATCAGAAGGAAAACTGAATCTACAATAGTTATATTTGGTCAAAAGAGAAAGAAGTCGGAATATTGTTTATTACCAGCTTGATGTTAGTCGTCATTAAAAAACTGTCCGAAGTATTGTGCTTGGTTTAAAGACATCCAGGCTAAAATGCGATCGCCTTTTTTGAAAACTAAAGAGTCAGCTAAACCTAGATAATGAGATGAATGTACCAGTAACTTAGAGAATTCTTGCCATTCTTCTTTTTGATCCATTTTCAGTTCTTGTGGACAATCCGCAAAATCTAGGCATAGCACGACCGAACGACCGCTAAGTTCTCGGTATACTCGACATTCTGGAGAAAGCAATGGGGTTAAGTTGCGAAAACGTTTAATTGCCTCTATTTCTAGGTCAGCACTGGTACATTTGAGTGGTGAGTTTTTAAATGTCATGATCAATTCCCTCCACATCGTAAAAGCTACTCCTATCTTTATTATAAACAGGGATCAATTGCTGGTTTAATTGCAGGCATATCTCTTGATATAAAATTCGACTGAGTTGACTTAATAAATGCTCTATGTAGGCTGGTTAATGGTGTTAGTCATTAATACTTGCTACTCCCTACTTACTCTAATTCATAATACAAGGTCAGGGTTTTTTCACCGTCCCATTGCCACTGTGTTCCAAATTTTTTCCCTTCTCGATTTAGAAGTTCTCTGAGCCAAAGCAGATCTACAGTTGAGGCTACTTGTATTCTCAAGTGTTTAATTTGAGTCGGGATGGTTTGCAGATTAACGAGTTTTCCTGTAAAAGAATTCAGGGCAACGAAATACATCAAGCATAGATCGGCTCGAAAAGCTTCATAACCGCCAATTCCTTCATAATCATCAATAAAGTCGCCACAGCCGTAAATAATCGGGCGATCGCGATAAATTTCTATGCCTTTGACATGGTGGGAAGAATGTCCATGAATCAAATCGACTCCAGCGCGATCAATTAGTTGGTGGGCAAATCTAATCTGTTCGGTGGGAATCTCGTAACTCCAATTACCTCCCCAATGAATTGAAACAAGTACTACATCTCCCAAGCGTTTAACCTGCTCGACTTGCTTATGGATATACTCAACTGTTTCTTCCGATTAGCCTGAGATTGAGCTTGATTCATGATCCCAAATCAGTTGAAACCTGTTGCTGGTGAGTTATTTATGGGTTAATTCTTGCCAGGAAGAATCCAAAGCGGATTGCATCCGCTTGCTTGTGCGACCGATACTGTGCTGCAAATCCGACCATTTATCTTGTAGAAATTTTGTGGCTTCTGTTAAAGCATCGCGATCATACTTGCCAGACTCGGTAAGTTCGTCACTTACTTCTCTAATTTTGACGTGTACCACTTCAGGTTCATCTTGAGGATGAATTAAAGAACGAAGGCGATCTCCTATTTTGCGGACTAGATGTTTGACCTGTCGAGATTTTTCACTGATAAAACCCTTTAGTCCTTCAGCCTCGCTTTGCAAACGATTTTTTGCCTCTTCTTTGATTACAATCACCTCAGCATTGATAGTTTCAATATCATCGGGAAATAATACTGCCCTACCACCAAAGGGTTCGGCAATATCTCCACCTAAAACATAAGCAGCAATCTCGCCTGTTTCCCAATCAAACAGAAAATCTTCTAGCCAACCAAGAGGATCTGAAGCGGGATAGCTGACCCGCATTTGATTGAGATGAAACAAATTTGTCTCGGGTTTTAAAAAACTACTACTGTAGGTTAAAACAGCATCATCCCCCACTATGGATATTTGCTCGATGGGAATATAGCCTTCACGACCACCTAGATAGATTACTCGACCAGATTCATCCAACCAAACTTCTTCTATGCAGTCGTATTCGCTGGCGGTAGAACCATCCATTGCCATTAAACCGATGACCTGACTACGACGAATTACATTCATTTCCTACCTCTACAATCAATCATAAGGTGGGCAAATTATTTAAGCTAGTAATAATTAGTTGTTCAACAGTTGCTTTTGCTCACCCTGCCCAATAACTACTAACTATTCTCTTATTTTAATTCTCGAAGAGTGACATAAGAGGGATAAGGTAATTAACCTTCACGGTAGTCTTATTCTACTTAAAACTGAAGTTGCGATCGCAACATTAAAATATCTTAAATTCGCTAAAAATAATAATGAACGTCTTGTTCTATTTAATTATGTGCCTCATGTTTTTTATCAAGACAGAATTGATGTATCTGAGGTAGAAATTGTCAACTATTAAAAATACCGTTTGACTATGGGCAGATATATTATTTCTGAGTTAAATACTACAACTTTCCCGAATACTAATGTTCAGATTATCACACCGAGTAAAGCGATCGCCTGTAGTCTTAAATTTCCTTATTCTAGTCTAGAAAGTTTGGCGCGCAATATTGTTCGTCGTCAAGGATTGGGAATTGCCTCGGCTTTGTTGAGTCGTCGTTTGCTGCAAAATGCTGTAAGGGAAGTAATTGCTACCCAGGATTTAGCAGGGATAGCTCAGGCTTTTTTGGCAACTATCAAAGATTTATTACGATCAGGGATAGATTTAGTTCAATTGGCAGAAAATTCCGATCCCAGAATTCAACAGTTGGGTAATCTGGCATTAGCCTATCAACGGCAGTTAAGACAGAGGCGAGTAATTGATACAGCCGAACTATATTGGCAGGGGGTGAGTAATATTGCTTATCAAAAGGCATATTGGTTTTATGGTTATTTTGCCCCAAGTAAGGATGAATTAGCGTTAATTAATGCGATCGCAGGTGAAGATAGTATTTTAGTTTTACCTCTTAATGATCTTCTGCCTCAAAATCAACAAGCTTTAGCATGGTTGCAAACTGAAGGATGGTCAACTCGAAGTCAGAAGTCAGAAGTCAGAAGTCAGAAGTACCACAAGGGTATAACATCAGA
>CAYMWC010000267.1:0-7701 GCA_964393695.1 uncultured Pleurocapsa sp. | reverse complement strand
GTATCCGTTTTCCCGATGGTGGCAAATACAGCACATCCTTTTTACGATGAGGAAAAAAAAGAACTGATTACCTGCGAATTAAAGTCTAAACCTCGTCTAGGAAATTTATTTACGGATATGGTTAGCAAGCCATATATTACTATTTGGGACGGTCAAGCCAAAGATAGCAAAGACAGAAATCATACGGGTATCAGACATTGGCAAGTAGACGGAGCAAATCTTGATGGTAGCCCTCATACTACTATAGTGACAGAGGAACTGATTATGATTCCCGATATGCCTTTTCAGATGGGAGTAGCAATGCTGTTAGGCTTAAAAGTTCCACCTCGTAAAGCTTATCCAAAAACCCAAATTTATCTTGTCAATCGCAACGATCTTAAATCAGACAAAGAAAGTGTGCCATCGCGGTTAGTAACATTTGATGGCGATAGTTACCATTTTTTGTGCAACTATCATCATATCGATGGAGAAATTCGTATGGTTGCCATACAACAAGCAACCATTAGTTTAACTGAAGCAATACAACCAGGTGATGTCAAACATTTTAGTGGCGATCGCTACACTTCAGAATACTATGGTATACCTTGGATGTTTGGTTTCGATCCTGGAGTATTACGCAAAGTAGTAATTAAAGATACTCAACTGATTAGTGAAGAAGCTTTTATCCATCCTGGTTGGTTTACCACCATGCTCTACACTGCCGAGCCGCGAGAATTATTTAATCAAGAGGGGTATTCGGCTATCTACCAAGTTTATGCAGGGTATCACCGAGATTTGATCTGTCGCCGTCAATACCTTAGTTTCCGCGAGCATGAAAATAGAATTTTCACAGACAAGCAACTTCCTCAAGCAGATCTTCCTTCAGTTTTAGCTAAAGTTCCTTTAGATAAAAATTGGCAAGAACTTACTAATAAGATCGAGACAGAACAAGAACAAAATCCTGACCTTCCCGTATCCGATCTAGGTAAGCAACTGCTTGATTTTTATGTCTGTCCTCCAGGATATGTTTTAGACAGTATTCAATTCATTCCCCAAGACAAAGGATATATTTTTACTACTGTTTTTACTCCAGAAGGTTCGGAAGCTTGGCTATTTGCTGCTGATAATCTCAAACAAGGAGCGATCGCTAAACTTAGTTTACCTGAAGATATTCATTTTGGCTTTACCTTGCATTCGGAGTATTTTGATAACATTTCTCCACGGGAATCAACCTACAATGTGAATAGATTAAGATCTGCTTTGCGTAGTTTGACGAAAGTTCCTTACGAATTTTTCTTCAATCGACGCAATGACATTTTCAATAGAAAAGTGAGTTAAATAAACATATTATTAATGGAGAAAAGCAGAAATCAGGAGTAAGGGCGATCGCTACGCTGCATCTTCGGTGACGCGAATCGCCCGTACAGGAGTTTTCATATCAAATCTGGATAATTGCACACACTTAGGCTCTCTAATCAAAATCCTTCTCCCCCTGCTCCCCTTGTTCGCTGACTTCTGCAAAAAGTTTAACGATGATAACTCTGCCTGGCTACCAAATTCTTACCAAAATCTACGAAAGCTTTAACTCAAAAGTTTATCAAGGCATTCGCTCCTCAGACAATCAACCTGTTATTCTGAAAGTACTCAAACAAGACTATCCCACCGCTCAAGAACTAACACGCTACAAGCAAGAATACAAAACTATCAGCAGCCTTAAGTTTGATGGAGCGATCGAGGCTTATGGTTTAGAAACCTATCAGAGAACGTTAGTTATTATCCTAGAAGATTTTGGGGCTATATCTTTAAAGAAATGGATCGAGGAAAAACCCTTAACGTTACAGGAATTTCTGTCTATTGGGATTCAGATAGCTGATAATTTAGCTAAAATTCATGCAACCAGGATTATTCACAAAGATATCAATCCAGCCAATATCGTCTTCAACCCTACAACTGGACAACTCAAAATCATTGATTTTGGCATTGCTACCGTACTAAAGCGGGAAAATCCCAGTCTAAAAAGCCCCAACGTCCTTGAAGGCACCTTAGCCTATATTTCCCCCGAACAAACGGGACGGATGAACCGCAGTCTAGATTACCGCACGGATTTTTATTCTTTGGGAGTCACTTTTTACGAACTGCTTACAGGACGATTGCCCTTTGTGACAACAGATGCCCTAGAGTTAGTCCACTGTCATCTGGCAAAACAACCTTTATCAGTCAACAGTTGTAGGGGCGCAAGCCTTGCGCCCTCAGAAGGCAAAAATAAAGAGATTCCTTCAGTAATATCAAATATCGTTATGAAATTGATGGCGAAAACGGCTGAGGAGCGATACCAGAGTGCTTATGGCATCAAAGCCGATTTAGAAGAATGCCTAAGACAATTAGAAACTACAGGGAAAATTGAAGACTTTGCGATCGCCACTCAAGATCTGGCTAATCAGTTCCAAATTCCCCAAAAATTATATGGTAGAGAGTCAGAAATTTCTACATTACTGGCAGCATTTGAGCGAGTTGCAGCAGCATCAAACTCATCCCAAACCGAACTCATGCTGGTTACTGGATATTCGGGTATGGGTAAAACCACCCTAGTACAGGAAATCCATAAACCTATTACTGAAAAACGGGGCTATTTTACTTCTGGTAAATTCGATCAATTTCAGCGCAATCTTCCCTATTCTGCTGTTGTCGATGCCCTTACTAACTTAGTCAAGCAACTCTTGGGTGAAAGCAAAACACAACTTAATCGATGGCGTAACAAGCTCTTAACTGCATTGGGAGTAAATGTTCAAGTAATTATTGATGTTATTCCCGAAGTGGAATTAATTATTGGTAAGCAACCAGACTTGCCAGAATTGGGAGCAACAGCAGCCCAAAATCGCTTCAACTTAGTCTTTAAAAACTTTATTCGCGTCTTTTGTTCGTCCGAGCATCCTTTAGTTATCTTTCTAGACGATCTGCAATGGGCAGACTCTGCCAGTCTCAAGTTAATCGAACTAATCATGATGGATGCAGATATTGAATATCTGTTCTTGATCGGGTCTTATCGAGATAACGAGATTAACCCCAGCCATCCCTTAACGATCGCTCTCGAAAAGTTGCGCCGAGAAGGAACAATAGTCGAGCAAATCATTTTAAAGCCTCTAGCCCTTAATCAGATTAATCAGTTGATTGCAGATACACTCAACAGTGAGGAAGAATATGTGCGACCTCTTGCAGAAGTTGTCTGGCAAAAAACCCACGGCAATCCTTTTTTTGTCAATGAATTTCTCAAAAGTATCTACTCGGAAAATTTGCTGGTATTCAATCCTTCTCAGCATTCTGTTACTGAATCCAAAAATTCTCAAGGATATTGGCAATGGCATCTCAACAAAATTCAAAGGATTGGCAGCACCGATAATCTGGTCAAATTCATGATTGGCAAAATGCAAAAATTGCCTAAATCTACCCAAGAGGTTTTAAGTTTAGCAGCTTGCCTTGGGGCAGAGTTTAACTTAAATACCATCTCGATTATCTGTGAAAAATCGACTGCGGAGCTTTTTAAACATTTAACCCCAGGAATTGATGCAGGTTTAATTCTTGCTTTATCAGAATTAGATGAGCAACTATTAATTCAAGATTATAAATTCGGACATGATCGCATCCAACAAGGGGCTTATGCCCTAATTGATGAGCAACAAAAGCTATTTATTCACTTAAAAATCGGTCGCTTACTCTGGGAGAATACTCAACCAGACGAGTTGTCAGAGAATAGCTTCAAAATTGTCGATCATCTCAATTTAGGGCATCAACTTATTACCGATCAGCCAGAACGAAATGAAATTGCCAAATTAAATTTACTGGCAGCTAAAAAAGCCAAGGCGACAAACGCTTATGAAGCAGCACTCAAGTATTTGAAAATAGGTCAAGAACTCTTAGGAGAGGAGAGTTGGAAAACTAACTACGATCTAATCCTAGCTCTCTACTCGGAAGCGGTAGAAGTAGCCTATTTAAGTGGCGATTTCGAGCAGATGGAACATTTCGCCTCAGTGGTGTTGCAACAAGCCAAGACTTTGCTCGATCAAGTGAAAGTTTATGAAGTCAAAATCGAAGCTTGCCATGCACAAAATAAAGAGTTAGAAGCGATTCAAATTGCCCTTCCCGTGCTGAAAAACTTAGAGTTCAGTTTTCCAGAGTCGCCTCAACTAGAAGACATTCAACAAGAACTAGCAAAAACTGAGACAAATTTAGCTGGTAAACAGATTGAGGACTTAATTAATTTACCTCAAATGAACGAGCCAGAAAAATTAGCAGCTATGAAGATAGCAAGTGCCATCTTTTCTTCGATTTATATTGCTGCTCCTCAATTTTTATCAATACTCGTAGCTAAACAAGTTAATTTGTCGATTCAATTTGGTAATACGGCTCTGTCTGCCTTTGCTTATGTTAATTATGGACTAATTCTCTGTGGTTTAGTAGAAGAACTGGAAAAAGGTTATCAATTTGGTAGGTTGGCTTTAAACATTGCCGATAAATTTCATACCAAAGAACTGATTCCTAGAATAACTGCTGTATTTTCCACAACCATTGGTGTTTGGAAAGAGCCAGTCAAAAACTCCTTAACATCGCTTCAATCTGCCTACCACATGGGCTTAGAAATAGGAGATTTGTACTACGGAACTACCTGTGCCTATCTCTACTCATTTCATTCAGCTTTTGTTGGCAAAGAACTTCCTGAATTGGCATCAGAAATAGCAGCCTACGATCTGGCTCTTACTAAACTCAAACAACAAAACACCCTCAATTATCTGAAAATCTACGGTCAGGCGGTCTTAAACTTGCTGGGTCGGTCGGAAAATCCCTACCGTTTGCTGGGGGAATCTTACCATGAAGAAATCATGCTGACCCTTCATCTGGAAGCAAACGATCGCTACGCACTTTGCGCTTTATACGTCAATAAATTACACCTGTGTTATCTGTTTGGGGAATACCATCAGGCTATTGACAACGCTACCCAAGCCCAACAGTATTTAGATGGAGCAACAGCCACTTTACTTATTCCTCTGTTTCATTTTTATGATTCTCTAGCCCACCTTGCTGTTTATGACTCCGTCCCAAGTTCAGGGCAACAGCAAATTTTAGCAAGAGTTGTTGCCCATCAGCAAAAAATGCAGAAATGGGCAGCTCATGCCCCAATGAATTATTTGCACAAATTTTACTTAGTAGCAGCCCAAAGCCATCGAGTTCAGGAGGCTTATCTAGAAGCCATTGATTGCTACGATCGCGCCATAGAATCGGCTAAAGAAAATGAATACATCAATGAAGAAGCCCTCGCCAACGAACTAGCAGCAAAATTCTATCTAGACTGGGGCAAAGAAAAAATTGCTAAAACCTACATGAGTGAAGCACACTATCTTTATTCTCTCTGGGGAGCGGTGGCTAAGGTTAAGGATTTGGAAGCCAGATACCCGCAATTATTAGTAAAATCCGCGACTGCTGATTCCATGATAGACAAACTGAGGACAACGACCAACACAGCCACAGCCACTCGTTCGGGAGAAGTCTTAGATTTAGCCACCATCATGAAGGCATCCCAAGCTATCTCTAGCGAGATAGTTCTGGATAAATTACTGGCGACCCTAATGAAAATTCTCATTGAGAATGCTGGGGGGCAGCTTGGCTACCTCATTTTAGAAACAGAAGGGCAACTCCTCATTGAAGCTTCTGGTTCGGTGGATGAGGATCACGTTACTGTTTTAAACTCGATTCCCATCGATAGCTGCCTCCCCAGATCAATTATTAACTATGTCGCTCGTACCCGAAAAACCTTTCTGACAAATGATGCTGCTCATCAGGGGAATTTTAGCAACGACCCCTATATTAAATCTCACCAGACCAAATCTCTGTTATGTACGCCACTGCTCGACCAAGGTCAACTCAGGGGAATTGTCTATCTAGAAAATAATCTAACTGTGGGGGCTTTTACCCAGGAGAGGCTGGAAATTCTGCAACTCTTATCTAGCCAAGCGGCGATCGCGATTACCAATGCCAAACTCTACACAGAGCTACAAGAAAATCAAAATCGACTCACTCAATTTTTAGAAGCTATGCCAGTCGGGGTATCTGTTCTCGATGCTACAGGTCAAATTTACTATGCCAATCAAATCTCCAAGCAATTAGCCCAAGAAAGCAACGCCTCTTTAGAAACGAAAACCGAACAATTGTCAGAAGTTTATCGAGTATATCAAGCAGGAACAAAACAATTATACCCAACCGAGCAATTACCCATCGTCCAAGCTCTCTCTGGCAAAACTCTTACCAAAGACGATCTCGAACTTCACCTAACCAATAAAATTATTCCCTTAGAAGTTTCTGCCACACCGATTTTTGATGAAACAGGCAAGATCAAGTATGCGATCGCTGCTTTTGCTGACATCACCGAGCGTAAACGCTCAGAAGCAGAACGGATTCAGTTTACCCATGAGCTTGAACTTAAGAATATCGCTCTGCAACAGGCAAAAGACGAATTAGCTGAGTATAGCCGTACCCTAGAACAAAAAGTCTCAGAGCGTACTCATGAACTGTCACAAATCCTAGAAATTCTCAAAGCCACTCAAGCTGAACTGCTCTTTGAAAATGAGCTACTCAGAAGTGCCGAACAACCCTCGACTTTTGACTATCAAGTAGGGGGAAGTTTGCCGATGGATGCTCTCACTTATGTAGTGCGCTCCGCAGATCGTTATCTCTACAAGGCATTGAAGCGTGGGGAGTTTTGCTACGTCCTCAATCCCCGTCAGATGGGCAAGTCAAGCTTGATGGTACGGATGATGCATCACCTCCAGCATGAGGGGGTTAGCTGCGGTGCGATCGATCTGACCCGCATTGGTAGTGAAAATGTCACACCCGATCAATGGTACAAGGGCTTGGCAGTAGAGCTATGGCGAAGTTTTGGTTTGCTGAGGAAAGTTAATCTAAAAACTTGGTGGAATGAGCGAGGCGATCTTTCTCCCGTTCAGAGATTGAGCCAATTTATGGAAGAAGTTCTATTAGTTGAAGTCGGTCAACAAGATGACGCTTCCCCCCAAAACCTGGTAATTTTTATCGATGAAATTGATAGCATCTTGGGCTTGAATTTCCCAGTCCATGACTTTTTTGCTCTGATTCGTTCCTGCTATAACCAGCGCAGCCTCAATCGGGAGTATCGGCGTTTGACTTTTGCTTTTTTTGGAGTCGCCACCCCTAGCGATTTAATGACCAACATTCAGACGACTCCCTTTAATATCGGTCAGGCAATTCAACTAGAGGGCTTTAAAGAGCATGAAGCCCAACCTTTGCTGCAAGGATTGACAGAGAAAGTGAGCAATCCTCAAACAGTGTTAAAAGAAGTGTTAGCCTGGACGAGTGGTCAGCCTTTTCTTACCCAAAAGCTCTGTAAACTGATCCGCAATGCTTCCTCGCCCATTCTCACGAATGATGAAGCCGAGTGGATTGAGAATTTGGTGCAGACGAATGTAATAGACAATTGGGAATCTCAGGATGAACCAGAGCATTTGAAAACTATCCGCGATCGCCTTCTCAAGAGCAAACAATCCGTTCGGCTACTAGAACTCTATCGACAAATTTTGCATCAAGGAGAAGTTATCGCCGTTGACAGTCCAGATGAAAGGGAATTGCTCTTGTCAGGGTTAGTGGTCAAGCAACAGGGGTCTCTGAGAGTCCATAATCGGATTTATGAATCGATCTTTG
>CAYMWC010000266.1:0-7706 GCA_964393695.1 uncultured Pleurocapsa sp. | reverse complement strand
GAAAGAGATTACCGCCTCGCGTTTGCCCTCCTGTAATTTCTGAAACGTTACCATTGGTTCTAACTTGTGTATCAAGAGTATTATCGGGGGTAACTTGAGCCAAGCTGACTGTGGTAGAGAGACAGCTAAAGGTACATATTAAAATCTGAACCAGAGAAGAGAAAGTTTGATGCACAATAATTAGTATTTAAGCTGATTTTATTCCTCTGTCGATCTACCTCATGAGATCAAGAATTCAAGATTATTGTTTAGCAGTAATTTTAATACATATTCAGCAACGCCTCAACTTACCTTCAATCTTTCCAGCATCCAATCGAATCTAGTTGCTGCTAAAGACATTTGTTCGAGAGTCTTGGCATCTATTTCATCTTCATAACGAATTTGGTCATTGAGAGATTTACCCTGGACATAGGTGCGTCTACCAACACTCAATCTACTGATAATTCCCTGCAATTTATCAGCTAGTAAAGTAGCGATCGCCTGATAAAAGCGGGCAGCGAAACCTATATCTTGCTGTAGCTTCGCAATTAGTAAAGGTCGAGCTAAAGAAAGTACCAAAGAATCTTCAACCGCAGTTACCGTCGCGTAGGGGGAACGTCCGTCAATAAAGGAGGCTTCGCCGATAATTTCGCCTTTATGTAACTTAGCGATTTCTTTTCCTGAAGCTTCTCTTCCTTCTAAGGTGGCAAATATATTAGTTAAAGGATTACTTTGATCGCTTTCTAGAGAGACTTTCATCTGTCCATCTAAAAGCAAGTATAGAGCATCAACAGGCCCTCCCTGATGAATCAGAGTAGTTTGGGCAAAAATTTTCTCAATAGTTCCATTAGCTACTGCCCAATCGAGATCGCTATCGTGTAGTTGCCCAAAAATATATAGTACATCCCTAACAGATTGAGACTTAGCAAAATTGTTGCGACCAAGGCGATTGAGTAAATTTTGTAATCTATTCAAGTATAAAACTGCGATCGCACGATAAAAACGAGCAGCAAAACCTTTATCTTCGTATAGTTTATTTTTTACTTCCTGCACAGGCAGAGACATAACCAAACATTTTTTCAAGGCTCTAATGGTAATAGCCCTAGAATTAAAATTGGTCAAAGTATTTTCACCCACTATTTCACCACGTGATAGGCGCATGATTTCCAGATCAGGAATATTTTTACCTTCTAAAGTCGCAAAAGCGTGGGCTAGAGGATTATTGTGCTTTTGGGAAAGAGTAGCGGTTACAGTTCCTTCTAAAAGCAGATAAAGATTATTAAAAGTATTGCCCTCGCGCACTAGGAGAGAGTCTGGAGAAAATTCTTGCTGTTTACCCGTGGTGATTATCCAGTTTATATCACTATTATTTAATTCTTGTAGTATGGCGTCTGTCATTTTTTTCTACCAATAATATAAATATTAATTGTTGGGAAGTATGGCTTTTTTTGGTAACTGCTGGAAGATTGTCTGAAGTCGCGTCGCAGCTTCTGAGGAAGCTAATTCTTCTAGGGTTAAATAAGTCAAAGCAATCAACATTAAGGGCTGATTGGAACTCAGTTTTAACTTCTCTGCATACTTGCGCTCAAAATACTCTAAATTTTTAGCAGCAGCTACAACCAAAGCTTGTAAAATTTTGAAAGCTTTATCTGACAGTGGTGGTTGACCTCGATAGTTTTGTAATCTGCCATCTTGTCGATAATTAGGAAATGATTCTAAGCCCATAAAGCGTAAAAACCAGTCAGCGCGATAGTGTCCGATCGCAGCCACAATACCTCGATAATCAGCGATCAACTCGTCGAGGAGATTATTCTGCATAGAGTTAAACAGACGACGAGTAAAATAATGGGTGCATTCGTGTTCTAAACGAATTGTTAGAGATAACTTACGCCACTCTGATGCGGTTAATCCTATATCTTCTGGGGCAACATTACTATAAAATCCATCACTAAGAATGATAAAACGGTCGTGATAAAGATGCTTTTGAGGAATTAACTTTGTAAACTCCTGTTGCCAAGCAGTGTCCCCTGAATTAGTCTTATTTTCTTGTGACCATTGTTGGCGATAGCTGCGAATCCGTGACCAATTATTGTAACCAGCTACCATACAAGCACCCATAGAAGCAGGGATAGATTGAGGTTCGTTGCGTTTGGTTATAGCTTGGACTAGAGTGACAAAATCCTCGCGATTTCCAGGTAGTATAACAGGAATTTCTCCAGCTAAACTGGGATAGATTTTTAAATCAAGTTGATCTGGTTGTTTGAGCTTTAAACCTGTAGCTTCTGGTATAGTAGTGGGTTCAACTCCTTTGAGAGTAGCTGCCCGATATGCTTTTGTTTGGCTAATACCTGCTGCGATCGGAAAATGTAACTGCACAAAGACACTTTTAAGAGTTTCCCAAACACCTATTTCTCTGGCAGTATCAAGATACTCTGACCAAATCCTTACATGGGGTTCGGATTCCAAGGGAAATTGCAGGGGCGATCGCCAGTTACTATGATCAAAGATATTTTGATTGTAAACTGATAGTTCTTTAATTTCGTTAGCTGTAGCACCATAACTTTCCAGAACCCTAGATTGAAGTGCTTGCAGTTTCAACACGATTCTAGCCTCCTACTGCTAACATATACTTTTCTTGAACTATCTCTGCCGTAATCTTGGCTACCGTCAAACTGAGAGGATGGTTGGGATAGTGCAAACAGAAAATATCTCTACTACCAAGCCGTACAATGTCTTCTGAGAGAGGAATGATACCCACAACGGGAGCTTTATAGGTTGTTTCCATATTTTGTTGCAAAGCATCGAGATCCGAACTAGATAATGCTTTATTGACTACCAGCATGATATTGGACATATCTAACTTGCGAGCTACTTCCAGAGTTACAGCAGTTCCCTGAAAATCTTGTCGATCTGGACGTAAAATAACCACCAGGCGATCAGAAATGGCGATCGACAGTAAAGTTTCTTCGTTCAGACCAGGATGGGTATCAATCAGTAAATAATCTAAGTCCAAGGCTTGAATGAGTTCATTTAAGCCGTCATTAAGCCGACCTACGTCATATCCTTCCCGCAAAATTCGGGCGATTTGACCAGCTTTGATACTAGAAGGAATTAAATAAAGATTACCATTTGCCTTTTCTGAATTTAAGACATGACTAACATCATAAGCAGTATCTTTAATCTGACAATTACCCCAAAGATAGTCATTTAAAGAATAATCCATCTGCTCTTCGTCTAAACCAAAAATAATGTGAATTCCAGGGGACTGAATATCAGTATCGACAACTCCTACTTTTAGTCCTTGTAATGCCATAGTTGCAGCTAGATTAGCAGTTAAATTGGATTTACCTGTACCACCACGAAATGAATGAACAGAAATAATTTGACACATGATATTACTCCAAATTTGGTAATTAAAAGATATTTTTTAGCAATAATTATCGATTAGCTAATTACTATTAAGGATTGGCTACAAAACGAGTTTTTTGATCCTTTGCTTTTTTGTGTAATTTTTGGAAGTATTCTTCCTCTGTTTGTGCTTCTGTATTGACACGATTTTTTAACCTCTGTACCTTTTTTTGCAGTTCCTTGAAATATTGTGAGCCTGTAATCTCTGATATCTGACGCTCTTTTTTAGTCTCATCAATTTCTATTCGTAAGTTTTGTACTTGCGACTTTAAATGTTGTTCTCGGTTTTTTATTTCCTCAGCCATCTTGAGAAAAACACAAGCTAGCCTACCTAAGTCATCTTGAGAATGAGATACTTTTACTAACAATTCGGGTTTAAACTCACCTTTTTGCAGTGCCTTTCCTGCTTTAATTAAGATCCGAATCGATTTAATTAACTGATGAGAAAGAACCAAAGAAACTAAGACAGCAAATCCTCCTACTACCAAAACAAATAACGTGTTTTGCCAAATCATTGCACGCATAGGAGCTTCAAAAATATCTTTTGGTTTATTTACCCCTATAACCCATAATTTGGTCTCCAGTGGTGCAAAACTAGCAATCTGGTGAGTTTTTTCGATAGGGGAATAATAGCCGATATGACCCATTTGTTTTACCCCTACCATTGCTTCCGCCAGTTCAGGCAGTTCTAAGCTCGGAATTGTCTCTTGACCATATGAATTTGTTGATTTAAGTTTAAGCTCTTTTTGGGTGTTTAAAGGCAGCTTACTTAGACTACGGTAGAGAAATGAATTATTAGGATGAGCAATAACTATTCCCCGTTCATCTACCAGAAAAGCTTGAATGTGAGAATCGACATTGATAGAATTAATCGCTTTCCAAACATCAAAACCTTGCATTTTTAACACTGCTACTCCCAGATTTTCTCCTGTGTGAGAACGAATCAGATGAGCAAAAAATAACCCAGGTCGTCCGCTAGTTGCTTCTACCAAAAAGCTAACAGATGCAGTAGTTTGACCTTGAGTTGTTTTTTGGAAATAGTCTTGAGAACTCTGATTTTGACCAATAAAAGTTGGATTGGTAGAAGCACGACAAATTCCATCTTTATCAATCACAAAAACAGCATCATAGTCAGAACTAGAGCGCAAGATTACGTCTAAATTTTTTTCGACTTTTGAGAAAAGTGTTGCTCTTTGTGTAGAACTAATAGCTAAAAAATTGACAATATCAGTATTGCTAGCAATTTGACTGACAATCAGACGATTATCAAGAATTAATTGATCAAGAAGGCTAGCATTACTAACAGCAATAACCTCTAATTTTTCAGATTCACTTTTGGCTAGGTTCTCCAAGCCTAATTTGAGATTATTATATGCAGTTAAACTCATTGGTATAGTTGCTGCTAAAAAAATAACAATTAATAGTTTGACAGAAATTGACCAATAGAAAGGATTAATTCGTCTGATATAGTCACTAAAATTAGCAAACTTAAAAAGCATTACTATTGCCCATAAACATTAGTTTTGAGTAGAGTTTTGTCATTGTTAAAGTACAAATACAATAAAAATTACAAACTTAACTGTACCTCACTCAAGTAACAACTATTACTCGTCTCTTGATCTCAAATTGTATATTATTGTTTTTATTTAACTAAATCTTTTTTTCTCAAATAAATAACTTTTTTTAATTATCTACTCAAAGAAATAAATATCAAAACAAAAGTCACTTTTAGATTAAATTTATCTATTGAGTTTCACTTGTAAGTAAATTATTCTAACGACAGTTTAAATCTAAGTTACGAATTTACTAATTTGACCGAGAAAAAACAATAAATGTCTATCCAAAATGCCAAAGCTTTGTATACTAGGCTTCTAGCAGATGAAGAATTTAGAAAACAATTGGAACAAGCAGTTAATTATCAAGAACGTTATGATATTTTGCAAGCTGCTGGTTTTTCTTGTACCCCCACAGAATTAAAAATTGCCAAGCATGAATTATTGCGATCGCTGAAAACCGAGGAGGAGTTAAGCGAGAGCGAACAAGAATCTATCATGGGTGGCAGTTCAGTTCAATCCTTGCAATCATTGCTCACCCATTTCGACGACTATTTGTTCAAGGAAAAATAGGATTTGTGGTTAGCTTTACGCCAGGCTTTGGGGCTAGTTCCATAGTATTGACGAAACTGGCGAAAGAAATGATTAATACTTTGATAGCCTACCGCTTCAGCAATTTGTTCCATTGATTGTTCTGTTTCTAACAATAAACTTCGTGCTGCTGTCACCCGACGTTTAATAATCCACTTATTGACTGGTTCTCCTGTATGAATTTTAACTAACTTAGTGATATAGGGTGGCGAAAAACCTAAGTGCCTGGCAACATCTCGTAGACTAATGGATTCTTGATAGTGTGCTTCGATAAAGTCATAGACTGCTTTTAGTTGCGAACAAGAATCAAACAAAGTGGCAAATTGAGCAAACTCATCGGTTTCTGGCTCTGATGACTGGGGGATATCTTGAGATTTGACGACAAACCACTGCTGGAAAATATTTCTTTGTTTGAGTTGAGCGGTAATTGCTCCCAATAGTTCTTCTGGAGTAAAAGGCTTAACCAGATAGTCACTTGCTCCTAATTCCATGCCTTTGCGCAACTCTTGTTGGCTATTTTTACCAGTCAGAAAAATTAGAGGAATAATTGCTGTATTTAAATTTTGACGTAGTGTTTTGAGAACTCCGTATCCATCTAATTTGGGCATTGCAATGTCGCAAATAGTTATATCTGGTAAATAACTGTGAGCTTTTTCTACCCCAACCAGACCATTTTCTGCTCCAATTGCTTCAAAGCCCTCTAGCTCTAGGAAATCTAACAATATCTCTCTAGTTTGTTCTTCGTTTTCAATTACTAATACTTTGGTCATTTCTTGCTCCACATTCCACACTTAAGATTTTTGTTTGGGAATAGAAATTATGAATTCTGTTCCAATTCCCAGTTGACTTTTAACGTTAATTTGACCGTTACTAAGCTCGACTAACTTTTTGACTACAGCTAGTCCTAAACCATGACCAGGGATGTTATCTACATTCTTTCCCCGATAAAATGGTTTAAATAGTTGCTCAAGATCGCTTTGAGCAATCCCAATACCTCGGTCTTTAATTTGGAAAATTAGCTGCTCTGGCTGACAAACAACGGTAAAATCGACATCACCTTGATTGGAAGAATATTTAATCGCATTTTCTAATAGATTTGTCAGAATAAGCTGAAGTATTCTGCGGTCTAAATTTACTGATGAACCATCTCCTTGAATAACAAAATTGATCTGTCTGGGATGGCGATCGCAACTAGCATCATCCCTTAACTGAAGATCCGACAATAAATTGCGACAGAATTTTTCTAGATTAAATGACTGTGGTTCAAGCTTCAGCTTGCCTATGTCAGCTTTGCCTAAAATTAACCATTCGTCAATGAGCAGACTTATAGTATCGACTCCTCTTTGCAGCCTTTCAAGATGTTGTTTAACCTTACCTGGCTTCCAGCGATCGCCATAGGTCTTTAATAAGTTAGACGCAAAGGAAATTACATTTAGGGGAGTCCTTAATTCATGAGAAATCATTGAAATAAGTTTTTTTTCTTGTTCGAGGATTTGCTTGATTTTTTGTTCAGCTTCTTTGTGTTTAGTAATATCTACTGCTGTGATTAAAATAGCGGGCTTTGTGGCAAATTGAACTACTCTTAATGAGCAGTCTAACCAGCATTCCTCACTATTTCTGGTTAACAATTTAACTTGATGATTTTGAGTAATACCCTGATTTTGACTATCAGACGCTGATATTTGGCATTGCTGTTGGAGTTTGAGTTGTGATAGTAAATTGGTATTAATTAATAATTCATCTGTGTTGTAACCAGTCAAGAGTTTAGTCATCGAATTTGCATAGCAAATTTTCCGATCTTGGAAAATCCAAATCATAACTTGAGTATTTTCAACCAAAGTCTGAAAATCAATTATTTCTCCTTTATCCTCTTGACAGTCGATTTGAGCGTTTATTGGAGTTTTAGTCTTTAAACTTTCAGAGTTTGAGACAGTCATAAATTATTAGGCGTTCTAGTATTAAACTTACTTCGAGTCATTTCGAGTCAAATTAAGTCTGGTCTGTTAAATTAACAAGATCGACTAGCTTTACTATCAGGTTAACCGAGTTATGCAAAGTTAATCTTCAGTGTTAACTTAGCTTAACTTAATTTTGGTACAATTAATCATCAAAGGAATTAACTTAAGTAATCATTAAGTATATAATTGAAAAAATAGAGTTAATTTATCTCTGCTA
>CAYMWC010000265.1:0-7706 GCA_964393695.1 uncultured Pleurocapsa sp. | reverse complement strand
ACTAGTTAGATTACAAAAATTTTCTAATTGTCCGTTAATAATTCTCTGACTAAAAATTAATCCTAAAAAGCCCACTATTTTTGTATCATCAAACAGACCATAACCGCAAAATTTCTCCTCTGGATACCACCGATGAGCAAAAACGCTATACCATTCTGCTTCAGTCAACTGTGGATTGATTTCTTTTAGGAGTGGGTAAAACTGCGGAAACATAGAAAGATTTACTTGTTTTACTAAAACCATTTTGATTATTTACGGTCAATCTTTAGCGATGTAGGGTTGAAACGCGATCAATTTTGTCATTATCTGCAACTTTTGTTTGGTACTTTATAGTAAAACAATAGAGAAAGTAGAGTCAAAATGACAGCAGTTAAAGCATTTTCTCAATTTGAGCGAATTTATGAAACGGATTTAGTGTACGTTCCCGATTGTTGGCAACTCTGTGGCGATGCTCATTGTTGTAGCTTTGCGCGATACAAAAAAAAATTTAAAATTCTCGCTTCTACTCCGTTTCAAGAGCTTCCACTTTTACCAGGTGAATATGAGTTTCTTAATTCCAAGGGATGGCTTCAACAGTTCGGAGATTATGATCACAAAATTATTGAATTTCCGCTCAAAGAGTACTCCCTAAAAATAGAATCTATAGTTAGTAGAAAGCCAAATTGCGCCTGCGAACATGACATTCGACCAACAATCTGTCGTCTTTATCCTTTACTGCCAATATTTGATATTACGGGGCAGCTTATTGGTACAGAATCGATAGGAATTTATGAGGAAATGGAGCGTATTGCAGGTTTGGAAACTGCGTGCCAATTAACTTCCTTGCCGTTCGACCAAATCGACAAGTTTTTGGCTATTATCGTTGAACTCAGTAAAAATCCTGTCCATCTTTACTATCTAGAAGCATATCGAATTACTAAGCAACAAGTATCAAAGCGACTTGCAGCAAAGTGTTCTTCATCAAAGCGCGATGTATTTACATTGTTTGAAAGTGGCTTCCTTCGACAAAATCTGCTAGATTCCGAATGGCTTCGTACTGAGTTGAGTGACTTGGCACGTCGTTTTAAGGCTAGATATGGCGATCGCTTTCAATTGGAGCGAGTTTACAGTGCAACTACATTAAATTGACTTAGTTTTTAGTTTTTAGTTTTTAGTTTTTAGTGTAAAAGCCAAATATTCTACCTTTTCCCGTTTCCCCTTTCCCTTTTCCCTGACTTCTGCAAGAAGTTTAATGTTCATTCACACATAAAAGCAACACGTTATTTTCAGAGCCTTGATGTATAATCTCGACTTGAGCAAACTTTTTCGATAACGCGTTAATAAAATTATCGAGGTTGTACCAAGAGAATATCCATTTGAGATCTGGTGATAAAGAATCGAGATCGAGGGGTTGAGGTGTTATAAATTCAACTAATAGCCAGCGTTTGGCAAAAATAGCTAATCGCTCCACAATGCGATCAAAAGGAAGATACTGTTTAAATACTAGCCATTCAATCAGGTCGAGAGCTAAAACCAATTCACAGCTTAAGCGATCGCTTGCAGGGGTAAACCAATCGTTAGACAGATCGCAACTAGGAGAAGCAAAGTTGATTAACAACGGCAGGATGGGCAGTTTATTTTCTTTGCCGTCTAAATAAAGCCGTGTAACTTTTTCTTCGTTAGGACTTAAAAAGACTACTTGACTATTTTGGGCTGCTAATTGGGCATAAGTACCATCGCTATCATTATTTCCCATTACCAAGACTGAAGAGGGTTGCAGATCAGATAAAATAGATTTTACAACCTGTTTTGTCTGGGAATTATTAACCAAACTTGATTGAAGCAACTTGTCATCATTAGGTTGTGGCTCAAGTAAGCTAGGTAAATTTATTTCTGCTAATTCTTGACGAATTTGTTGATAAAAACTCTGACGAGATGGAAATTGGTCAGCAGGAGTAGATAAGATAGAGCGTAAGCGACTAGCTTCATCCCGTATTCGTTTTGCCCATAAAAGTCCTAAACTAGGCAGATAATTTTGTAAAGTTGCTTTTAACCAGTCACGACCATTATTTTTTAACAGTTTCCATAGAGATTTATCGGTTAAGGTTGCTACATCTTCAGGGAGTATACCTTGCTCATAGTCGCGCATTAACCAGCGAGCAATCCTAGCATGACCTTGAGCCATTAACTGTAAAGGATTGCTAAAACAACGGCAAAATTGATTGTATGCTGACCATAAATTATGTTTTTCAGGTGTAATCTTTTCAATTGAACCCAAATCAATAAATATTGGCTGACATCCATCAAATAAAATATTCAAAGGGTTAGCGTCACCAGTAATTAGATCATATTTTTCCAGTTCGAGACAAAAATCTAAATGCAATAAAGCTGCATCTTTGAGCATTTCACCACACCACTCTTGAGGATAAGAAACAAAATCAATCCGCCGATGTTTAATGACTATGGCATAGTTTTCGACTTGTAAAGAAGTAAGTTCGGTTTCGATCAATAACTTTTTACTGACTAATTGTCCGATAACTCCCTGTTCTAATAAGTTTTGATATAGTAAAGCTTGTTGTGTGGGGATCGCTCGATATATATTTCCCTGCCATTGAAACAGCCTCCCATTCTCATCGTTAAACGAGAGGCTATGAAAATTTAATTCATCACTATTAATCTGTATTTGTTCCATTTTCAACTTAATATCTTAGAAGCCTATTGCTTAATTAGTCATTGGTCATTGGTCATTGGTCATTGGTCATTGGTCATTAGTCATTGGTCATTAGTAACTAGTAAATTCTGTTTCATCGTTAACTAACCACTGCTGTTGTCGTAAGCAATAAACCCAATCACGGTCAGGTAGTTTACCAGTGCCATAGATGTCATCGGCTTCTACATCAAAATAAGCAGCATATTGAAGATAGTCCGCCATTACTCCTGCCCTAAGCAAAGATAAATTGAGATAACACCTACCAGGAGTCAGATCGATTGGTTCTGTTAAACAGACAACCTTGCCCTGTGGAGGCAAATCTGGCAAACTCCCTACAGTGTCGCTATGTAGAGAAATCATTCCGATATCCTTTTGGTCATCATAAATGGTTGCCGAAAATTGCGGACGAGTTAGAGGGCGATCGCTACGGTAATATATAGTTAGTTTTAGGCGACTATTGGGACAAATTACGTTTTTTCCCTCTGCATCTTCGATGTTGATTCCAACTAAGATTGCGCTACCATCACCTGAGCGATCTTGACGTTCTTCTAATGAAATAGAATTAGACATCATCAAAGATTTAACCGATCGCATATATTGCTCAATTGCACTTGAGGTTGTACCTTGGTATGCTATTTGACCAGAATTGAATAGATAGGCTTTTTGACACAAAGATCTAACTGTGGTCATATTATGGCTAACAAAGATTACTGTTCGTCCTTCTTTGGTTGCGACATCTCCCATTTTGCCCAAACATTTCTTTTGAAAGGCTGCATCTCCCACTGCTAATACTTCATCGACAATCAAAATTTCTGGTTCTAAATGGGCTGCCACGGCAAATGCTAACCGCACATACATTCCCGAAGAGTAACGCTTGACGGGGGTATCAAGAAATTTTTCTACTTCCGAAAAGGCGACAATTTCATCAAACTTGCGTTTAATCTCCACCTTACTCATACCCAGAATTGCACCGTTGAGATAGATATTTTCTCTGCCAGTTAATTCTGGATGAAAACCAGTACCTACTTCTAGAAGACTAGCAATTCTGCCTTTGATTAGTATTCTGCCTGTAGTAGGTTCAGTAATCCGACTGAGTATTTTTAATAACGTTGATTTTCCTGCACCATTACGACCAATAATGCCGACAATTTCTCCCTGTTTGATCTCAAAGGAAACATCTTTGAGGGCCCAATAATCTGTCGATGCTGGCTCAGTTAAAAAATATTTATGGGGTTGTAAGATTTTTTTGCCTAATGACTTGGCACTTGCAGTTATGGTCTCCCGCAGATTGAGTTTTCCTATTTGTCTATTTTGACCAATAAGATATTTTTTACCTAAATTTTCAACTTGAATGATACTTTGAGACACCTAATTCACTCCGTCACTTTAGATAACATCTGCGAAAGTCCGTTCCATTTTGCGAAAATACCAAACACCAGTGACAATCAAAAAAACTACCAAAGTCATCGATAGTAAAAATCCCGACCAGTAAAGCTGAGTATCCCCACCTAAAATTGCCCAACGAAAACCATCAATTACCCCGACCATCGGGTTTAAAGAATAGAGAAACCGCCATTTTTCGGGAACTATACTGCTGCTAAATCCAACTGGGGAAATATATAGCCCAAATTGGACTATAAACGGCACAATATAGCGAAAATCACGATACTCGACATTTAAAGCTGCCAGCCATAATCCAGCACCGATCGCTGCTGTAAAAGCAATTAAAATAAACAGGGGTAGAGTTAAAATACGCCAATCAGGAACGAAGTTATACCATGCCATCAATGCCACCAGAATCATGCCCGAAATTAAAAAATCTATAAAGCTGACAATTACAGCACTGGCAGGGACAATCAGACGGGGAAAGTAAATTTTGGAGATCAAGTTAGAGTTGTTAAGCAGACTATTACTACATTCTGACAAAGCATTAGCAAAAAACTGCCAGGGCAACATGGCTGCAAAAACTAAAATCGGATAAGGTACGCCTTCTGATGGTAATTTAGCTATATTGCCAAAGACGACTGTAAAGACAATCATGGTTAAAAATGGTCTAATTAACGCCCAAGCGATTCCTATTGCAGTTTGTTTATAACGTACTAGGATATCGCGCCAAGCTAAAAAGTAAAATAATTCACGGTAACGCCAAATATCTTTCCAATATTGACTTTCGGTGCGACCAGCCTCAATGATTAGGTAGTTTTGTTTGAGAGACTCCATAATTCATAATTAATAATGGATAATTGATAATTATCTCTGATAAATGTTTCTAAAATTTAACTTATGTTAAAAACTTGGATTTATAATAAGCCTGTTTGGTTTGATAAATCAAGCTTTACAAGTAAAATTCCGCTTCGGATATGACACTGTTAAAAAAATAGATAAATAAACTACCAAAATAAATTTCAATAACTCAGGCTTGCCTTGTGGCGAAGCCTGAGAGTGACGGAATCAATCGTCCTTAATCATTGAATAGACCATTGAGCCTAATCTTGGTACAAACCTCCGAATATTTCCCTAGTTCGGAATCATTTTAAGACTTTTGATTAAGTCATTGGGTCGAGCCAAGTCATCTTAGATTAGGTGGTCGAAGGGACTAAAACTAGAAATAGGATTATATCTTATGCAACGAGTACCAATTACCGACAAAGATGGAATACCACTTATGCCAACCAAAGCTTCTAGAGCTAGACGTATGGTACGAGATGGTAAAGCCGTAGGCAAATGGAACAAACTAGGTATTTACTATATTCAACTAGTTGAGGAACCTAGTGGCAGAAAAACACAGCCTATCTCAGCAGGACTCGATCCTGGTAAGCATTATTCAGGTATAGGCATCCAGTCAAGCAAATTTACTCTTTTTACTGCTCATTTATTTTTGCCTTTTGAAACCGTTAAAAAGCTTATGGAGCAACGTCGTATGATGCGTCGTTCTAGAAGAAGCAGAAGAATCAATCGTAAAGTAGCTTTTCATCTTCGCGCCCACAGACAAAAGCGTTTTTCTAATCGTAGAAACTGTAAACTTGCGCCTTCAATCAAAGCTAATCGACAGCTAGAGATTAGAGTTGTTTCTTTATTAAGTAAGCTATATCCAATCTCAACTATTGTCTTTGAGTATGTCAAGGCTGATGTTGACTTGACTTCTGGTAGAAAAGGCGCACGTTCAGGGAAAGGATTCTCCCCCGTTATGGTTGGTCAATCCTGGGCAATTGAACAGCTAAGTAAAATAGCTCCTGTCTTCAAAAAACTAGGATGGCAAACATCTAATTTACGTAAGCATCTAGGTTTACTCAAACAAAAGCAAAACAAAAAAGAAGCTATCCCTGCTACCCATGCAGTCGATGGAATTGTTCTGGCTGCTAATCAATTCATTGATTACTTACCATTTAAGAACTCTCAAGGCAGAGGTCATTGTTGGGAAGGTCAAGCAAACATAACTGATGCACCATTTTTTGTAATCAGAAGACCTCCTGTTTCCCGTAGACAACTACATCTGATGGTTCCGTCAAAAGGTGGAAATCGTCGCAAATATGGAGGGACAACTACCAGGTATGATTTTCGTAAAGGTGATTATGTCGAAGCGGTAAAAGCGAGTGTTAAGTATCAGGGTTGGTGTTCTGGCGATACAGCTAAACAAGTTAGTGTCTCTGATTCTAATTGGAAGCGCATCGGTCAATTCACCGCATCTAAAGTCAGGTTGTTGCGACGAGCAACAGGATTAATTTGTAAACAGGAAAAGAAATTTCTCGTCACAGTATCTTAATACTGGTTTCGATTCTTCTCAGCCCTGCTTCGCGAGGACTGAGTATCCTCTCAACATTTTATGATGAAAATTTTATTTTTAGATCAGAGTGGTAATTTAGGTGGAGCGGAATTAAACCTTTTAGATTTGGCAAAATTTTATCGAGATTCTTGTCTGGTTAGTTTATTTGTTGACGGTTCATTTAGAAAAGCTTTAGAACAAAACCAAATCCCAGTCCAGATTTTATCTACTCAATCTCTTGCCATTCGTAAAGATAGTAGTTGGTTACAGAGCTTGAGTAATGTCGGACAAATTATTCCCTTAATCAAAAAAGTAGTTCAACTCAGCTATAACTACAATGTAATCTATGCTAATACTCAAAAAGCATTAATAATAGGAGCGATCGCTAGTTTTTTAATTAACAAACCTCTAATTTATCATCTACACGATATCCTCTCTTCAGAACATTTTAGTCGTACTAATCGCCAACTGGCTGTGTTATTCGCTAACCGTTTTGCTTCTCTAATTATTGCTAATTCAGAAGCGACCAAAACCGCTTTTATCGAAGCTGAAGGCAGACAAGCACTAGTACAAGTAATCTATAACGGTTTCAATTTAGAACAGTATCAAAACCTCGATAATCAAGCAAAACAACTGAGAGAACAACTCAACTTAAATGGCGAATATGTGATTGGTCACTTTAGCCGTTTATCTCCCTGGAAAGGTCAGCATATCTTGCTTGAAACTTTAACACACTGTCCACAAGCGATCGCTTTATTTGTCGGCGATGCTCTTTTTGGTGAACAAGAATATGTAAATCAGCTACATCAACAGGTTAAACAATTAGGATTGAGCGATCGCGTGCGTTTTTTAGGTTTTCGCTCTGATATTCCCCAATTAATGTCAATGTGCGATTTAATTACCCATACTTCTACTGCACCCGAACCTTTTGGACGAGTGATTGTCGAAGCAATGCTTTGTGGTAAGCCCATCGTGGCAGCAGCAGCAGGAGGCGCGATCGAATTAATAGAACATAACCAAACAGGCTGGTTAACCCAGCCAGGCAATGTTCTAAAACTTGCAGCGATTATCAATCAATGCCAAAAGCAACCTGAAGCCACAGCCCAAATTGCTCAAAAAGGTAAAGCGATCGCTACTCAACGTTTTGATTTAGCCAATATACAACAGCAAATTTCTCGCTTATTAGAGGCTGTTTGATAAATAAGCTGTCAGGTATTTAATTTGTTGCTTGAGATTGACGGGGTGACGGGGTGA
>CAYMWC010000264.1:0-7710 GCA_964393695.1 uncultured Pleurocapsa sp. | reverse complement strand
TTCTGACTTCTGACTGACCCGTAGCGGTATTACGTTGGCTTAACTACAATTTCACCGATCATTCCTGCTGCTGCATGACCTGGAATTGAACAATGTAGTTCGTATTTCCCTGGTTTCATTGGTGTTAAAACCCATTCTGCTGTTGCTCCAGGCTTTAATTCCAGTTCGTGAATTGCACCTTTGACTTCAACTTTGCCCGCTTGCACTTTTTTAGTCCAACTAACATCAGCAAAATCTTTGGAAGTAAAGTAATGCTTCATGGGACTAGGATTATCTAACAAGATATTGTACTGTTGTCCTGCTTGAAACTCTAGTTGACTAGGAAAGAATTTTAGCTCACCAGCATTATTACCGAGACTAACTTTAGTTGTAATTGTACCAGAGTCAGCCAAGGCATAGGGCATTGTTATAAAACAAAAACCTAGAAAAATTAGACTTAATAGCCACAAAAAACCCTTAATAACACGATCACAAGCTGATTTCATTGAGTACATTGCAATTAATCCTCAAAAAACTGCTTCAACTTAATCCTAATCTTGCTCAATACCCATGACAAATAATTTTTATGACCGAACTATTTTAGATTGTAGATTCAAGAAATAAGATAGTTTAGTAGGAGAGTGGAAACCTTAAAGACTTAAACTGGGAGATTATTTTTGTAATTAATTATTTTGTCCTGCTATAATTTCAGCAATTTTTTCTTGAGTTAAACGATTTTCTCTTTCTAAAGTTTCCAAGACAAAATCAGGTAATTGTGCCGATTTTTCTAAAGCTTGCGCAAAATTTTCCTGAGCTTCCTCTAGAATTTGGATACTATTTTTTTGTTTACCTAGTTGTCTTAAAATCTGTCCTTTTAAATAATAGTGTTCGGGATTATCAGGAGCAATTTTTAAAGCTTGATCGGCATATTTTAGAGCTTGGTCGTATTTTTTCAGATCGCGATAGGCTACTGCTAAACCGCGCTCGACTAAATAATCTGGTGCTGCGTAGGATTCAAAGCGAGCGATCGCTTGTTCGGGTTTAGAAAAAGGCAAATTAACGGCTAATAATAAATCCATATAGCCTTTGATTAAATTTAATTCAGGGTCATTAGGATCACTAGCTTCGGCGCGATCGAGATATTTAAACACTAACTGAAGCTTATCAATAGCATCTAATGCTCCCTTTTTTTGATAAAGATAAGCACCATCTAAGAAATGTCCGACAGCTAAATAAAGATTTCCCCGTACAGGATCGGTGGCACTCAGTTGTTTAGCTGACTCCAGAGTTTTGTCAGCATATTTTTTAATATTGTCCCAGTTTTTTTCGGTATAGGCTAAGGAAGCGAGCATAGCATGAGCTAGTGGTTCATTAGCTTCTTCTGATTCAGCTAATTTTAGTTCTTCAGTTACAGTTTTGTAGTTTCCTTCTAAGAAAATAGTTTTAAATGCTTGTTCTGTATGTTCACCTATGTCACGGGGGTTTTCGGTCCGAAAAGGATCTGCTGCTAGCACTTGGTTATTGCTGATACCAATAATCATAGTCAGGCTCAAGGGTAAAGTCCAAAACATCTGTTGTAAGTGAGTTATGCAACTAGTTAGTTGAGTTGTTCTCTTCATACTGATCGTTTCATTATGATTATTAGTAAATTCCAGCCAACTTTGACGTAACTAAAAGTAATACAGTTCCTTGCTAATGAGAGCAATTTGATTGACAATTATGGCAAAACTAACTGACTTTTGCCCACAATTAAAAAACATATAATGAAGTTATAAAATTCTGGTTTATTTAAATGGGAATTTTGACTTTTGTAGGGGCGAATCGCGATTCGCCCCTACTTTGACTTCTTTCTCAATCCAGCTTTTTGATTTATCCACGAGGTCTAAAATAATGCTCCGTCTAGAAAATTTAACTTATCATCCTCCCGCTACACCTCAGCCTATCCTCAAAAATATTAACCTCGAACTCCCAGCCCAAAAACTAGGATTAATTGTCGGTCCCAGTGGTTCAGGAAAAACTACGATTTTAGAAATTTTAGCTGGATTAGCCGAACCTACCAAAGGACAGATTTATTGGCGGACTAAACAATTAACTGATCTGGACTTGCAACAATTAGCTGGATTGGTGTTCCAGTTTCCCGAACGACATTTTTGTGGTGCTACTGTTCTGGAGGAATTACGCTTAGGTCATCCTGAATTAGATTTAGAAAGAGTCAAAGATGCTCTAAGCGAGGTAGGATTAGACCATATCTCCCTAAAAATATCTCCCCATGACTTGAGTGGAGGACAACAACGTCGATTGGCTTTAGCAGTACAGTTGATTCGCCAACCAAATGTGTTGATGTTGGATGAGCCAACAGCAGGTTTAGATTGGTCAATGCGAATTCAGCTAGCTAAATTACTGGCTAAATTAAAAGAGCATTGGACGCTATTAGTAGTAACTCACGATCCAGGAGATTTAATTGAAATAGCTGATCGCTGTTGGACAATTAACCAAGGAGTCTTACAATCGATTGAACCAGTAGCCTTGAGCCGATAATTAACCTATGAGTCAGAGTGAAACTAAGCAATTGCCCCCAATGACTGCCATGTGGCAGCAAACTCTTCATTGGCAACCTGACTTAACTCAAGAACAACTATTTCAACAAGTTTATCAAGAGATTTTAATAGGTAATAGTCAACAAAATTTGACTCGGATTACCACTTCCGAAGACTTTTGGGAAAAACATCTCTGGGATTCTCTCTCAGGGATAGTGGGTTTAGAACCACAGCTTTTAACTCAAAACTTGCAAGTAATTGATATTGGCACAGGCGCAGGATTTCCTGGGATACCTCTAGCGATCGCTTTTCCTAATTGGCAGGTTACACTCCTCGATTCTACCCGTAAAAAAATTACTTTTGTTAATAATCTGATTGCCAAACTGCAACTCACTAATGCTACAGGGATAATCGCCAGAGCCGAAGAGTTAGGCAGAATTCCAGGCGATCGCCAAAGTTACGATATCGCTTTGATTCGAGCAGTCAGTAAAGCTTCAGTATGTGCTGAATATGCACTACCTTTAGTCAAAGTTGGGGGAGTAGCTATTCTTTATCGCGGACATTGGAGTGAAGAAGATACTGCTAGTCTCAAGTCCGCAGTGGCTAAGTTAGGTAGTAAAATCGAACTAATTCATCCTTGGCAAACACCTCTCAGTCAAGGAATGCGTCACTGTATTTATTTACGCAAACATTCAGCTATCCCGAAAAAGTTTCCCCGTGCAGTGGGTGTACCTGAGCAGCAACCGCTTTAATCATTTATCATTGAACATTTATCATTGAACATTTATCATTTATCAACGATGTTCAATAAGTATTCAAAAGTCAAAAGTTATAAGTCATAAGTCGCCAATTTAAATTGAAAACATAACACATAATTACTTGTAGGGGCGTATGGCATACGCCCTTATTTTAAATTGACATGAGAAACTAAGTATGAGTAAAGAAGTAGATGTTGTAGTTATTGGTAGTGGTGTAGGAGGTTTATGTTGTGCTGCCCTGTTGGCTAAATATGGTTATCGGGTAACGGTGTGTGAAAGCCATACAATTCCTGGGGGTGCTGCCCATAGTTTTGAGCGAGATGGCTATAAGTTTGATTCTGGCCCTTCTCTCTATTCAGGTTTATCTACTAGTCCCAGCAATAATCCTCTCAGACAAGTATTAGATGCCATTGAGGAAGACCTTACTTGGGCTAACTATGATGTCTGGGGTTGCCGTTTACCTGAAGGAGATTTTGATGCCTATGTGGGCGCAGATCATTTTTGTGAGGTCTTAGCTCAATTCCGTGGCAAAACCGCCGTAGCGCAATGGCGTAAACTGCAAACAGAAATGAAGCCTCTGGCAGACGCAGTTAATGCTCTACCTCCTTTAGCGATGCGCTTTGATTTTGGGGCAGCAATTAGTCTCGGTCAATATCTACCTAATACTCTCTGGCATCTGCCCAATATCCTACGGTTAACTGCCCCATTTAGTCAGATTATGGACAGTGTGGTTACTGATCAATTTATTCGTAATTGGCTGGATTTACTCTGTTTTTTATTATCTGGTTTGCCTGCTAGTGGGACTGTAGGGGCAGAAATGACTTTTATGTTTGCAGAATGGTACAAGCCAGGAGTCAAGCTAGATTATCCCCTAGGCGGTAGTGGGGCAATTGTAGACGCTTTGGTAAGAGGTTTAACTAAAAAAGGTGGTGAAATTCTCTATAACGCCCACGTTGAGAAGGTTTTAGTAGCCAATAATCGAGCAGTTGGGGTACGTTTACGCAATGGTAATGAAATTAAGGCAAGCAAAGCAGTGGTTTCTAATGCCTCGGTTTGGGATACTTTAGCTTTAATTCCAGAACAAGCACTCCCTCAAAGTTTTATTAAAACTAGAGCGGAAACCCCAGAATGTGATAGTTTTATGCACCTGCATTTAGGAATAGATGCAGAAGGACTAGAAAATTTACAGTGTCACTATATCGTCGTCAATGATTGGGAAAAAGGCGTTACTGCACCCCAAAATGTAGTTGTAATGTCAATTCCTTCGGTATTAGATCCTACCCTTGCTCCTCCAGGCAAACATACAATTCATGTTTACACCCCTGGTAATGAACCTTATCATCTCTGGGCAGCTATGGATCGCCGTAGTGAGGCTTACAAAAAGCAAAAACAAGAACGTGCTGAAATAATGTGGCAAGGATTAGAACGAGTTATTCCCGATATTCGTCAACGCACAGAATTATCTCTGATCGGTACTCCTTTAACCCATCAACGCTATCTTCGTCGTCATCATGGCTCTTATGGCCCAGCACTCCCAGCAGGTCAGGCTTTATTTCCTGGCTCGACTACTCCCCTAGCAGGTTTATTATGTTGTGGTGATTCCACCTTCCCTGGTATTGGTATTCCTGCGGTGGCTGCTAGTGGCGCGATCGCAGCTAATACTATTGCTCCTTTATCTAAACATTTGGCAATTTTAAAGGGTTGTTAAAGTACTTCGCCGACATAATATCTGTCCTCATCTCGCTCGATAATAACGTAGAACTCTCTCTCCGTAATTCTCCTAAATGCTACCTTCACATAATTTTAGATCGTACCATTGTCAAGCTAAAAGCAATGGTTTGTAATCCAGATATATCTAGTAATTTTAAGTCTAGTAAAGTAAGAATTGCAGTAATTTCATTCATCCAACTACCAACAATCAAAAAACATACATTAAAAACATTTTTAGGAGTAACCTTTTAGGTACAATACCCAATCAGTTGTGTTTTGGGATAAACAAATTTATGGGACGTGCAGAAAAAGTTGTCTTAGCTTATTCTGGTGGAGTGGATACCACCGTATGTATTCCTTATTTAATGAACGAGTGGGGAGTTAAAGAAGTAATTACTCTGGCTGCTGATTTAGGACAAGGAGATGAATTAGCCCCAATTCAGCAAAAAGCTTTGAAATGTGGTGCAGTTGAGTCTTTAGTCGCGGATGCTACTGAAAGTTTTGTCAGAAATTATGCCTTTCCTGCCATCCAAGCCAATACACTTTATGAAAATCGCTATCCCCTATCAACTGCCTTGGCACGACCTTTAATTGCGAAGTTATTAGTTGAAGCTGCGGAAAAATATGGTGCTGATGCGGTTGCTCATGGTTGTACGGGGAAAGGAAATGACCAAGTGCGCTTTGATGTGGGCATTATGGCATTAAATCCTCATCTCAAAGTATTAGCTCCTGCTAGAGAATGGGGGATGAGTCGGGAAGAAGCAATTTCTTATGGTGAGAAGTTTGGTTTAGAATTTCCTGTTAAGAAATCTTCCCCTTATAGTATCGATCGCAATTTACTTGGCCGCAGTATTGAGGCAGGGCCTTTAGAAGATCCGATGACTGAGCCACCTGAAGAAATTTTCTTGATGACCAGTGCGATCGCCGATACTCCTAATGAACCTGAATACGTTACCATCGGTTTTGAGAAAGGTCTTCCTGTCAGTCTTAATGGTGAACAACTTGCTCCAGTTGCTTTGATTACTAAATTGAATGAACTGGCAGGTAAACACGGCATTGGACGAATTGATATGTTAGAAAACCGTGTTGTGGGTATTAAATCACGGGAAATCTACGAAGCACCTGCTTTACTGGTGTTAATTCATGCTCATCGTGACTTGGAAAGTTTAACTCTCACTGCGGATATTACTCAATACAAACAAGGTATTGAACAAACTTACGGCGAATTGATTTATCGTGGGTTGTGGTATAGTCCTCTCAAAGAAGCTTTAGATGGTTTTATTCAAAAAACTCAGGAACGAGTTACAGGAGAAGTAAGAGTAAAATTATTTAAAGGCAACGCCATGATTGTTGGTCGTCAGTCGGATAATTCTATTTATACTCCTGACTTAGCTACCTACGGGGCAGAAGATGAATTTGACCACAAAGCAGCTGAAGGCTTTATTTATATTTGGGGATTACCTACCAGAGTTTGGTCACAAAAAACTAGAAATCAATAAATTAAGTAGTCGGTGCATCGGTTAATTTCCTGGTTAAGACAGGGAAAAGCGAAGCAGCGCGGTGAGTCCAGTGCGGTCTTGGGGTATTAGTCAATATCTTCCTCCCCTGCTCCCTCTGCCTCTTCTGCTTCCCCTGCTTAATCTCAAGTAATTAAATTAAATGCGTAACAGCTTAGGAATACTAAAACATATTAAATTAATACTGGAGTTTAGACTAAATCAAAGATTACGCTACTGGTAGTAGGCTGAATACTCTGAATCTTCAAGAAAAACACTACCTGTGAAATTAGTCTAAACTCCAATTAATATCCATTTTATAGAGTTGACCTCCAAATATAGTCTACAACTAAAGAAGTTATTAATTTTTTGCCCCAATAAGAAGAAAGAAAAGGAGGTCAAAATCAATGGTTGTATCTGCTCCCCACAAATTAGATAATCGCCCTATTTTTCAATCTCGCTATGATAACTTTATTGGGGGTAAATGGGTTGCTCCACATAATCGCCAATATTCTGACAATCTTTCCCCAATAACTGGTAAGCCTTTGTGTCAAATTCCTCGCTCCAGTGCTGAAGACATTGAATTAGCTTTAGATGCTGCTCATGCAGCCAAGGAAAAGTGGGGAAATAGTTCGGTAAGCGATCGCGCGAAGATTTTAAATAAGATTGCTGATCGCATGGAAGAAAACTTAGCCATGCTAGCCACAGCCGAAACTTGGGATAATGGGAAGCCTATTCGCGAAACCACTGCTGCCGATTTACCACTAGCGATCGATCATTTTCGTTACTTTGCAGGTTGTATCCGCGCTCAAGAAGGTTCAATTGGGACAATTGATAACGATACTGTTGCCTATCACTTTCACGAGCCATTAGGTGTCGTCGGTCAGATAATTCCTTGGAATTTCCCTATATTAATGGCAACTTGGAAACTAGCCCCAGCTTTAGCTGCTGGCAATTGCGTCGTCCTCAAACCAGCAGGCCCAACTCCTGCATCTATTCTGGTATTGATAGAATTAATTGCCGATTTACTACCTGATGGTGTTGTAAACATCGTCAATGGTTCAGGAGCGCAAATTGGTAAGGCTCTGGCTACTAACCCTCGGATTGCCAAAGTTGCCTTTACGGGAGAAACCACTACAGGACGTTTAATTATGCAGTATGCGTCCCAAAATATTATTCCCGTAACTCTAGAACACCGATTCAGTAATCGAAAACTAAGCAGTGCCTGCT
>CAYMWC010000263.1:0-7781 GCA_964393695.1 uncultured Pleurocapsa sp. | reverse complement strand
TATTTTTAACTGGCTGAATTATTTCTTGATGATTTTTTTAGTCTAAACCACAGTATGATCGTCTCTTTGCTGTCAGTTACATTTTAATTGCGATTATGGGACTATTACCCTTTAGTAAAACTCTATTTGGTTTTATGCCCATATTTGGTAACAATGTGTGGTTCAACGCTTTAACAGCAGTATTTGCAGGTTATTATCGAAACCAAGGCTATCAAGCTGACGTTCAATATTTGCGAGATCAAGAATTTCCAGAACTTTTAACTTCTTTTCGAGAATTTTTAGAAGAAACTAATTGGGCAAACGAAATGCTTACCTACCAAGACATTTAACAGTTAGGGCAGTTAGGGCGGGTTTAGGTTTTTTCCTGCTTCACAAAAGTCCATTCAAGATATTTGCGTGGTGCGATTTTTAAGGCTTCTTTCAAGCTTTGATTATCGGCAAATTCAATTTGTGATAGATAAGATGCCTCTACTTTAACCGTAAATTGATCGTCAGTAAAACACCAAGGAGTTACAGTTAAATATCCATCTTGAGATTGTGATAGATAGTAAGTCTTGCTATCTGCCCCTTGATTGATTTCCAATTCTCTTTGATTGTCGGGTATTTTACGCTGACAAAGAATTAAAGACAAGCGATCGCACCATTTCATAAACTTATAGGCAGATTCAGCTTCCTCTTTTTTGACTCCTAATTCTTTGCACCACTGTGTTTGTAAGTCTTTTTGTTCTTTAATAAACTGTTTAATGTCTGATGATTCATCTTGACTACCTTGATTGAGAAAACAGAGATGCATTGAAGTTAGTAATGCTACCCAGCGTCCGCGATAAAGGGAATCTTCAATATGTTTGCTTAATTTTTTAATCGGGGTTTCTTGCTCTAAAGTAAAATCCATTGGCGCACCCGCAGGCGTAAGTAGATTTTCTTCCCATTCTTTTTCGAGATCATCATGATGAGAAATCGCTGCGATCGTATCAACAATACTAGGCGAAGAATCTTTTAGATGCCAAGCACTAGCTATTTGCGCTGCGAGTAAGGCATGAGCGCGATGATAAATAATTTCCCAACCATCCGATTGTAGATTGACAATCATTTAGCTTTTAATCTCCTCTAAATTAAGGTTTTGTTGTACGTATTTAATTACTAAAGGTGTAGTTTCTTTGGCGATCGCGTTAATTAGTTGGCGATCTGAGTCAGTCCAAATTCTTGGTTGAGAAAAGACACAGGGTTGCAAAACTCCCCAAAGTTTCGCTTCTCGACACAAATGAGCGTGAATTAAAGCTCTATGTCCAAAATGCTCTTGTTCAAACTCGCGATTAACGATTTCTGGTGTAGCAGTTTCTACATCTTCAACAAAAATAGTCGGTTGACACTGCAAAGCAGCAGCAAACATCGGGTCTTGTTTTTCTAAAAAAAAAGATTCACTTTGCCACTGACTACCAGTAACATCGGGAATCTGATTATTGCGACAGTCACAAAATGCAGCTTTACCCAGGCGAGTATCAGGATCGCGAACGTAAAGAAAACAGCGATCGCAGTCTAATAACTTCACCGTAATCGCCATTAAAGCTGTCAAACTTACATCTAAATTATTTTGTTTTTCAAAGAGACTTTGTAATATTTTGGGCAGGGCGAGATTATTCATGACTTACGGACTTAAAAAAGTATACAAAAAAATTAAATTTGGTTTGTCGCTCAATAAGTTAATAAAGCTAACTAAACTTTCAGCTTTTTTGCCAAATAAGATAGCAGCGATCGCTCTGTAGCTATACCATTTGGTAGTTACGTAGCCTTTAAATAAATTTCTATGATGGAGTTCTATAACGAGTATCGTGAGGCAAAGGAAAATGAAGCTTATCCAAACGTGGCGATTTGTGACAATTATGCTGACTTCCTTCAGTCTCAGTTTATCTATGGCTCATTTACTAGAATTTCCACAAAGAATGCAATTTGATCGACAACTTTGGGTTGAAGTCACGGTTTTTGAAAATGTTTATCGTTTTTTTGGCTTATTTGGTGCAGTATTTGAAGTAGGTGCAATTTTAACTTCCATCGTCTTGGTATTTCTCGTCCGCAAACGTGGTTCTACTTTTTATTGGACATTGGGGGGAACGATTCTTTTAATACTGGCGTTATTAAGTTGGTTATTATTTGTCGCACCAATGAATGCAGAGTTTGCTACCTGGGTAAAAAATCCAGTTCCGCAAGACTGGATTCGCTATCGCGATCAATGGGAATACGCCCACGCGATTAACGCTGTGATTAAAATTATCGGGCTAAGTTTGTTAGTTATTTCCGTACTAGTTAAAACACCAAAAAGGAACACGGTGCGCCCTAATTAAAAATGACACGGTACTTAATGTTTGATTGGAGTTTCGACAAATACAGAAAACTGTAAAGCACACAACCCAATCAACTGAAGGACAAAACGTGCTAGGTGCGAATATTCCCATTGATTCCGTATCCGTGTCCAGTCTGCTGGTATTGACTCAGTTAACCATTGGAAGATATTACGATTCATAGGTTCTGTGAACACCAGAAAAACGACAAATGCTAACGCCAGGCAAATTGTTCCAGCTAACGTCCACTGAAAAGCTGGTTGTCGCTTGCGAAGGAGAAATGATAGCATTGGTGCTGCTAAGAAGACTGTAATAGCCTCAATGAACCCTGCAAAATGCCCAAAGCTCCAATACAGACTAGTATTCAATCTCATGTAGAATGTTTCATCGTAACCCATTTTGGCTGGCAGTTCCAGAACGTGGCAATATGCAGATCCCATGGTCAATGCAGCAAGAATGATTGTAATAAACTGCCAGATTCTCAAAAACATAGCTAATTATTAGTAATAGATGTAAGGGCGTTGCTGAATCGAGGTATGACAGTAAATTAAAAGCTTATAGCTTATAGCTACGAACCATTTACTCATCGGTTTCACATTGTACCCTTGTGGTATACTTAAAATCAGCAACGTCGATTTAAGAAGAATGTTCTGCACCAATGACCCCAATTTTATGGCGAAAAGTCAATTCTCCACCGTACCAACCACCAACTGCCAGTAAAGTAGCCACGATTAACGAAATAATTATGCCAGTGGGAATAATATTGGCGATCGGATTTCCTAGTCGCAACCCAAAGTTAACGAATGTCAGTACCAAAGCTGCTGTATTGATAATCATGTGTGCCCAACCAGCAGTACGTTTGCGGACTCTAGGAACTCGAATAAAATCGACGATTCCAATTAAGGCTGCCAAAATACCCGATAATCCACCCAGACCGATCAGCCAAATAGCAGCACGCGCCCAGAAAAAGTCTTCCGTCAGCCAGTAACCAATGTCAGCACCAGCAGCACCACTTAAAAACGCTACAGGAAAAATTACTAAAACTGGATGAATTGGATGTCCTGCGATCGAGATTGAACTTGTTACCCCACTACCAACATATTCAGTTTGTCTGCTGTCAATGATTGGTGGAATATTAGGATAAGGAACTTGGTTATTAGAATTTGTTTCTTGATTAATGTCGGTATTTTGCATTGGTTTCTCCTCTCCTGACTTTTAACCTTTTACCTTTTATTTTTTGCCTTCTGTAGGGGCGAACGACCCTTCGCCCCTACTTTTAAGATTTAGTCATATTTTCCATCGTGGACTTAATCGTATTCCCTACTTCTTTAAGCTTTTGCCCTACGGGATGTTGTTCATTGAGGAAAACACGAGCGCAATTACGTCCTGGCATTCCCGAAATTGAACCGCCTGGATGTGTACCGGCACCAGTTAAATACAATCCTTCTAAAGGAGTTTTATAATTGGCGATTTCTGGGAGAGGACGGAAAAATACCATCTGATCGAGAGTCATATCGATGTGATAGTAGTTACCTTTGTACGCGCCCAAGCGTTCGCCCAATTCCGCTGGACTTTCGACGCGACGAGCAATAATCGCATCTTTGACATTGGGGGCATAGTCGGCTAATTTGTCAATAACGCGATCGGCTACTTGGTTTTTTAACTCATCCGTCCAACCTGTACCTTTTAAACCAGTTCCTTCCTTACCTGCAATCTGATAGGGAGCAAAAAATTCAACCCACAAGGTATGTTTACCTTGTGGTGCCATAGTTGGATCTAATACTGTTGGTACATCCAGATACATCGAAGGATTTTCATCGGGAATTTTGCCCATAGTTGGTAAAGAGTGGGCTTCTTCCACGTGAGCTACTGAATCAGCAATTAAAATTGAACCAACTAAATATTCATTTTTATGTTCGTGGTGTTCAAAACGCGGTGCTTCAGATAAGGCACAGTCAATTTTGAGAATAGTTTCATTATTATTAACAATACGCCTTTCAAGTCGTTCATGTAACTCGGGTGCTGCGGTATCGGGAATCATTTGTAAAAATAACCGTTTAGCATCAATATTAGAAATTACAGCTTTGTTAGCGTGATACTCTTGTCCCCCCACAACCCGTACACCTTCAACTTTGCCGTTGTTACCGATTAAAACCGATTCAACAGCGCGATCGCACAAAACAACTCCACCTTTAGCTTGCACCAAATTCAACAAGGCTTTAGTTAACGCCCCTGTACCACCGCGAGGTCTTGCCATACCAGGGTGATGTCGCATCGACATCATCATTGAGCCAATACCGATAGTTTTTTGGGAAGGAGGCGCACCAAACTCCGAAGCAAGTCTGGCTAAAGGAGCGCGCAAAAACTCGGAATCAAACCAATACTCCAAGCTATCTTGGGGGGAAGTTAGCATGGTGCGAATTAAATCTAGAGTTTTATCAACACCGCCCAAGGTAGATAAAAGATCTTTGATGTTTTGTAGTCCATAGTTACCTACAATATCAATAATTGATTTGGGAGGAGCATTAAAAACAGGAGTAATACCTTTGGTTAATCGTTGCCAAAAATCAATAAACTCTGCATATTTTTGAGCATCTCTGGCACTAAAACGCGCAATTTCAGCACAAGTTTTGGTTACAGATTTATGAGCTAAAAAATATTTACCATCGGGATGAGGACAAAAAGTAACAGGGTCAGAAAAAAGATACTCCAGACCATATTTAGTTAGTTCTAATTCTTCGACCACAGGCCCAAGATGGATAAATTCATGGTCGATCGCACAAAGATTAAAATTAAAACCAGGAGCTTCTTCAGGCATTATTTCTTCTGTAGTTGCTCCACCACCAGGAATGGAACGTTTTTCTAGCAGAAGAACACTATAACCTTCTTTTAGTAAATAAGCTGCACAGACCAAGCCATTATGACCTGCACCTATCACAACTACGTCGTATGTTTGCATGAGGCGCGTTATTTAACAATTACTTTTTAAGCTTAGAAAAAAGCTCAGAATACTTTATCTATCATTGGAGAGAAGTTGAGCAAGAAAGTTCTGCCGTAACCCAACAGAACTAAAGTTTCGGAGTATCTATTCAGATTTACTCTACATGAGGAAGCCTACACTTTTGAATCGCAATAAGCGATAGGGTGATTTCCCGAAATATTTTTACCAGGTATTGGTCTGATTCATCGTCTCTGCGCCCCTACCCCAATGGTATATTCTTTAACAGAAATCACCTAGGTAGTTTACGATTCTGTAGAAGGTACAACCTTGATGTCCGTAGTTACTTTTTTAACCCCAAGGATCTCCTGTGCTAAAGGCACGACAGTATCATATTCTTTTTTACTAGGAACTGTGCCTACAATTTTAACATTGCCATCTTCTGCTTCTACAGTCAGTTTAGAGCGAGGGATATTGGCTTCCAACTTCGACCTAATTTCACTTTCTAGATCTGAGTCTGCTCTTTTTTCCTGATCACCCACAACGTCATTACGTTGTTCTCTAGCGCGAATGTCAGAATTTAGTTGTCTCTGGCGAACCTCACTGCTAGAATCTTCTTTAGTTTCTTTTACTTGAGTTGCATCTTCTACTTTTGCACCTTTTTCGACAGAGGTAGGAGCATCGCCACTAGTTCTGGCTACATCACAACCGACTGCCACAAAAAGTAATGTACTACCTAATAATGTAATAATTAACTTGTTCATTTTGTTTGTTTCCAATAAAAAAATAATTTTTAACTAAAAGCTTTTTTACCCAACGGTGGCGACTGAACCACCATCAACACGGTAGTTAGCACCAACGACAAAGCTGGAATGTTGAGAACAAAGAAAGGCAATTACCGCAGCGACTTCTTGAGCTTTGCCTCGACGATGTAATTCTAAATGGGGGCGTTTTTCATCCAGAAATGTTTCAATTGCCTCTTCAAAACTCATTCCTTTTTCTTTTGCTCGTTTTTCCATCATGGCATCAGTCATGGGAGTAGCAATATAGGCAGGAGAAACGGAATTGATTAATATCCCGTCTTTGGCATAAACTTTGGATAAGTTTTTGGTTAAATTTAATATTCCTGCTTTAGCTGCACAGTAGGGCATTTCATCAGGGTATGGTTGTACCGCATCTTCTGAACCAATTAAGACAATTCTGCCCCAGCCTTCTTTTTGCATCGAAGGAATAAAAGCCCGACAGACACGTACCGCAGACATAAAATCTACATTGATAGTTTCTAACCAATCTTCATCGGTTAGTTCTAAAAACTCTTTAGTCGCACCAGTTATACCAGCACAATTAACCAGAATATGAACTGTACCAAAATGGTCAAGAATACGCTGTTTAGCTGCTTCTACCTGCTCTAGATTAGTCAAATCTGCTGTAACCGCTATAACTTCGCCAATTTTACTAATTTCTTCCGTAGAGGCTTGAAGCTTGTCTGTTGTTCTATCTATTAAAGCAATTTTTACTCCTTCAGCAGCTAGTAATTTAGCTGTAGCTTGACCCATACCAGAATCACCACCAGTAATTACTGCTACCTTATTTTTAATTCCAAAATCCATACTTTTTTCTATTTTTGAATTTCTATCGTTGGGTTACATTGCCGTCGACATCAATCTCTAATTCCTCACGACGAATAGTTTCATTTGCCTGAACAGTGTCTTGGGCAACTTCTTTGTGGATGTTGACTTCTTCACGAACAAAAGCTTGCTTTTCGATGTCAGCAGATTCCTCGTAAATATCCATATGAACTACTTCTTTGTCTCCAAAATTAACTGAGCCAGGATTAACTACAGATGGCTCGGTTGCATCTGTGCGTTCTACTACGATCCGCTCTTTTTCCAAGGGTACGTCTATTTTGGCAGTTTTGGTTTCTACTTTTTTACCGATCGCGACCTCACCAGCTTTTTGCCGGTCTTTGTTGACGACTAATTTTTCTTCGTAAAGCTTAATATTGTCTCTATCTGTATCTATTGTTGAATTACGATTGATATCTCTTCTAGCTGCTGTCGGCACAGCAGTAGGCATAGTAGTATCTTTAGAGGTAGTTGTCTTGGTGACGGTGGTAGGTGCAACAACAGGGGTAGCTGTAGTCACCGTATTAGTTGTGGTAGGAGAAGAGGTGTCATAAATCTCAAATTCTTCTACACCATGATGACGCATAATATCGGCAGCGCGGTTTATTTCCGCTGCTGTGCCAGTCACCATGACCAAAAAGCTACCACGTCCTACGCGATCGCTATATATTTTAGCTTTTTCTTCGGGAATTCCCAAACCAACTAAAGCACCTACTAACCCCCCAGCTACTGCACCGATACCAGCACCAGCTAAAGTGGTAGCGATCGCAGTTGCTTCGGCACCAGCTAGTAAAATAGGCCCAATACCAGGAATAGCTAATGCTCCTAAACCAACTAACAGCCCAGTAATACCACCTAATGCACCACCAGTTAAAGCTCCAG
>CAYMWC010000262.1:0-7853 GCA_964393695.1 uncultured Pleurocapsa sp. | reverse complement strand
ACTGGTTTTCTCACTGTTGCTACTGTCCTTTATAAGACTGAAAACCGCTGTATATATAGAGACAGCCCATTATTGGTTTAATCACGGTTTGGGAATAAGTAACCTGATTGCCAATGTAGGAGGATGCCTTTTCCGCAAACAAGAATTACCAGAATCAGTTTGGCAGGAAGCGCAAGGATTCAAAGCTTGTGCAGATTGGTACTTGTATGTAAATTTAGCTGGTGGAGGAAGAATTGCATATAACCCTTTAGCCAAAAGTTATTTTAGGCAACACGGTAAAAATACCTCAGTAAGTAATTATGTCAGTGAAAAGTACTATGACGAACATTACAGGGTAGCCAAATTTCTCAAAAACTATCATGGAATAGACGATACGACACTGTTCAACTTTTACATTAGAATTGCCGACCATTATAAGTACTCCTTCAAGAAAAATAAAGCAGATGGTCTCAAACCATTGTTAAAAATTGACTCTTTATTAGAAGAAAGAAAAACATATAAACATATCGCCATAGCTTTTTTAGGGTTTTATTTAGGAGGAGGAGAAATTTTCCCCATAAATCTAGCTAATCAGCTAGTATCAATGGGATATGTAGTATCTATTTTGGCATTAAATCATGAAGAAGAAGTAGAGCAAATTAGAAGTAAACTTAATCCTAAAATCCCAATTTATTACAAATATTTAATCCAAGAAATTGGAGTAGAAAATTTTCTAGATAAATTAGGAGTGGATATAATTCATTCTCACAATCCAGGCTGGGAATACTTTTTTGCCAATAGTAAGGCAGCAATGAAAATTCCTTATGTTGTGACTCATCATGGTGGTTATGAGGTTGCAAATATTGAAGAACGTCATTTAATTAAATTTTTAAAATTAGTTAATCACTGGGTTTACATAGCAGACAAAAATCTGGATTTATTTAATGGTATTCCTTTAAATCCATCTATTTTTAGTAAGCTACCAAATGCTGTACCTTACAGTGATGAGGCATTTTCTTTTACTAGAGAACAACTAGGTATTAAGAAGGAAGATTTTGTGTTTGGAATAGCATCAAGAGCATTGAAAACTAAAGGTTGGGAAGAAGCGATTCAAGCCTTAATGATTGCCCAGGAAAAAACCAAGAGAAAGCTCTATTTATTATTATGTGGTGATGGAGAAGAGAAAGAACTTTTAGAAAAAATATACAATTTAGCTAACGTAAAGTTTTTAGGATATCAAAAAAACATCCATGGGTTTTATAGAATGTGTGATTGTTGTCTTCTGCCGACAAGATTTGCAGGAGAATCATTTCCTTTGAGTTTGATTGAAAGCATTCAAGCAGGAACGCCAATTATTGCTACTGATGTTGGTGAAATTGAGAATATTTTGATTAAGGGAGATCTTAAAGTTGGCGAGTTGATTCCTTTTGAAACGGATGATGGAAAGTTTATTAATAATTTAGCTGGGGCGATGGAAAAAATGTTTAATCACGATCATTATAGTTTCTTTGTTGATTGTATGAAATCTATTAGTTATCAATATAATATTAAAGATATAGCAATCAATTATATTGAAATTTATGAAAAATATCATGAATAAAAAATATAAAATAATATCAAAAGGTAAGATTAAATATTATTAGCGCAGTTTAAACAAACAGTATAAACAAAAAGAGGAGAAAAAAAATTATGCCAAGTGTACAAGAAAATATTCAGGCATGGGGAGATGAGCAAAGATGGTCAAAAGCTACCGAGGGAAATAAATGGTCTTTATCCTGGGGAAGTGCTGAAATGCAATGGTATGGAACACTATTACCAAGAATCCAGAAATATTTATCCAATTTAGATATGAGTTTAAAAGTTGATTCAATACTAGAAATAGCCCCTGGTTATGGTAGATGGACTCAGTACTTGAGAACACTTTGCCATTCTTTGATGATAGTAGATTTAAACGAAAATTGTATTGAAACTTGTAAAGAGAAATTTGTTAATTTCAAAAATATTAAGTATCACGTAAACGATGGCAAGTCATTGTCAATGATTCCTAATGGATCAATAGATTTTGTTTTTAGTCATGATTCACTAGTTCACGCAGAACTAGATGTTCTTCAATCATATCTATCTCAGTTATCATCTAAATTAAAACCAAATGGTGTCGCTTTTCTTCATCATTCAAATTTAGGTAACTATCTTGAAAGTGTTGACAACAAAAAGTTAAATCCGCATTGGAGAGGCAGGAGTGTTACAGCAGAAAAGGTTAAAGAATTTGCAGAACAGAACAACTTACGTTGTCTTAGTCAAGAATTATTCAATTGGGGCAATAGAGTAGGGAATAATATAGATTGTTTTTCAGTATTTACAACAAACAAATCTAAATGGTTTGATACTTACCAACTAATTACGAGCGATTTTAAAACAGAATCTAATTATATTAAAAACTTAGGCTATGTATATAGTAAATCTAAAGTAATTTGAGATTTCAAATAATGATTTTGGATCTTCAATACTTAGTATATTAATGTGATCGCATCAAAATCATATAAATAAAAAAGCTAGTACTAGCTTTTTTATTTATATGAACCAATTGTTTAAAGCTTTGTAATTAATAGTTAAAATCATGAAAAAAAAAAGTTTTCTTTAGGAATAGTACATATTGGTTTGGGAAAAACAGGTACAAGTAGTATTCAGTATAATCTGTTAAATAATGTTGAAGCTCTAGAAAAATTAGGCATTTATTTTCCTGTAATAAATGACGATCCTAGACCATTTAATGGAAATCATAGTATAGTAATGACATCTTTATTTTCAGATAGAGCTTTGTCATTAGCTGATAATATCAAAGTTGGGTTTAATACTGAAGAAAAATTACATGATTCCAATCAAAGAGTTTTAAAAAACATTTATGAAGGTTTTACAGAAACTAGTGCAGAAAAACTATTGATATCGGCAGAAGCAGCAACTCATTTTGATAATAAAACAATATCAAAAATGTCTATATGGCTACAAGAGTACTGTGAAAAGTTAATGATTATTGCTTGCTTGAGACATCCAGAAGATGCTTTGGCAAGTGAAATTCAGCAACAAATAAAAATAGGTAAAACCCTAGAAGAATTATATTTAGAACCTCCTATATCTCCTATAAGCGGATGTTTACAAAGACACTTTAATTTTTATGGAAATAATAGCTTGCACGTCTATGATTTTACCAGTGCTTTAGAAAATGAATATGGAATTACTGGCGAATTTTTAAAGCAGATAAACTTGAGTACAGAACATTTTTCCATTAAGAATGAATTTAAAAATCAAAGTCTTAGTCAGGAGGCAGTTGTTTTGTTAAGTACTTTAAATAGATTGAGACCTTTGAAAGTAGGAAATAAATTAGGTGCAAAAAGGTTCTTACAAGATCGAGAATTATTTTTTTCTTTGCAAGGACAAAAATATAGAGTTCCTAAAGAAGTATTGATTCAATCAAAACAACAAATAGAACAAGAGGTTCAATGGGTTCAAGATAGATTTGGGTTACGACTGAAGAAACTTTCGGAAAATAGTTATACAAATGAAAATCATTTTTCTAAAGAGTCACTTGAATCATTAGTTATCGCTATATCAGATCTACAAAATAAAATTATAAATTGTTGAATTTTTAGATTTGAAGTTATGGAATTAGATTGATTATCATCGAAAAATCATTACTTTCTTACTATAATAAAAATTATGGCTAATGATGAATATTTATTCAAAAGAATATCAAGTAGTTTCAAGCAAATTTGATTCAAATTTCTATTACGAAAAATATCCAGACATAGCAGAAGGCAACCTAGATCCTGTATTACATTACATAGAAGTAGGATGGAAAGAACAAAGAGATCCTTGTCCTGATTTTTCTACCAAGTACTATCTTGATACTAATCCAGAGATAAGAGAAAATGGAATTAATCCTTTCTATCACTACATAACACAAGATCGCCAACAGGGGCTAGAGATTAAAAAATCAGGATATATTGAATCAAATGAAGAAAATAAAATTGATTCAGAAGAATATAAAGTAGTATCACAAGAATTTGATCGAGAATTTTATCTTCAGCAAAATCCAGACATAGCAGAAGGAAACTTAGACCCTGTATTACATTACATTGAAGCAGGATGGAAAGAACAAAGAGATCCTTGTCCTGATTTTTCTACCAAGTACTATCTTGATACTAATCCAGAGATAAGAGAAAATGGAATTAATCCTTTCTATCACTACATAACACAAGATCGCCAACAGGGGCTAGAGATTAAAAAATCAGGATATATTGAATCAAATGAAGAAAATAAAATTGATTCAGAAGAATATAAAGTAGTATCACAAGAATTTGATCGAGAATTTTATCTTCAGCAAAATCCAGACATAGCAGAAGGAAACTTAGACCCTATCCTACATTACATAAAAGCAGGATGGAAAGAACAAAGAGATCCTTGTCCTAATTTTTCTACTAAGTACTATCTTGATACTAATCCAGATATTAAAGCAGGAGGAATTAACCCTTTTTATCATTATGTTTCGCATGGTCGGAATGAAGAAAGACTTCCTTTCTCTTTCTCTGACTATCTCAATAAATTTCCTTACAGACCAAAAATATCAGCAATAGTACCAAACTATAATCATGGAAAATATCTAAGAGAAAGATTAGATTCTATATTAAATCAAACCTATGACAACTTTGAATTATTGCTTCTAGATGATTGCTCTAGTGACGACAGTAGAACAATTATCGAAGAATATCAAAAACGTCATCCAGCCAAAATCAAAGTATTTTTAAATCAAGAAAACTCAGGAAGTGTCTTCAAACAATGGGGAAAAGGACTATCTCATGCAGAAGGAAACTTAATCTGGATTTGCGAAAGTGACGACTCCTGTGAACCAGATTTTTTAGAAACATTAGTAGGATATTTTGCCGACCCCAGCGTTATGATTGCTTTTGGGAGAATCCAATTTATTGATGAAAATTCCGTAGAGTTTGAAGGATTAGACGAATATCGAGAAAAAGCTGCGCCAGGAATTTGGGAACAAATATATATAGAGACAGCCCATTATTGGTTTAATCACGGTTTGGGAATAAGTAACCTGATTGCCAATGTAGGAGGATGCCTTTTCCGCAAACAAGAATTACCAGAATCAGTTTGGCAGGAAGCGCAAGGATTCAAAGCTTGTGCGGATTGGTACTTGTACGTAAATTTAGCTGGTGGAGGAAGAATTGCATACAATCCTTTAGCCAAGAGTTATTTTAGGCAACACGGAAAAAATACCTCAGTAAGTAATTATGTAAGTGATAAATACTATGACGAGCATTACAGAGTAGCTAAATTTCTCAAAAACTATCATGGAGTAGATGATACGACACTATTCAACTTTTATCTTAGAATTGCTGACCACTACAAGCACTCTTTCAAGATAAACAAAGCAAGTGGTCTCAAACCTCTCTTGAAAGTCAATTCTCTAATACATGAAAAGAAAACATACAAACATATCGCAATCGCTTTTTTGGGGTTTTATTTAGGAGGAGGGGAGATTTTCCCCATAAATCTAGCTAATCAGCTAGTATCAATGGGATATGTGGTGTCTATTTTGGCATTAAATCATGCAGAAGAAGTAGAGCAAATTAGAAGTAAACTCAATCCCAAAATCCCAATTTATTACAAATATCTAATCCAAGAAATTGGAGTAGAAAATTTTCTAGATAAATTAGGAGTGGATATAATTCATTCTCACAATCCAGGATGGGAATACTTTTTTGCCGATAGTCAGACAGCAATGAAAATTTCTTATGTTGTGACTCATCATGGTGGTTATGAGGCTGCAAATATTCAAGATAATCATTTGCTTAAATTTTTAAAATTAGTCAATCACTGGGTTTACATAGCAGACAAAAATCTAGATTTATTTGAGGGAATTCCCTTGAATCTGGCTATTTTTAGTAAACTAATAAATGCAGTTCCTTACAGTGAGGAGGAATTTGGTATTACCAGAGAACAACTGGGTATTAAAAATGAAGATTTTGTGTTTGGCATAGCATCAAGAGCATTGAAAACTAAAGGTTGGGAAGAAGCAATTCAAGCTTTAATAATTGCCCAGAAAAAAACTAAGAGAAATCTTTATTTATTATTATGTGGTGATGGAGAAGAAAAAGAAAAATTAGAAGGAATATACAATCTAGTTAATGTTAAATTTTTAGGATATCAAGAAAACATCCATGGATTTTATCGAATGTGTGATTGTTGTCTTCTGCCGACAAGATTTGCAGGAGAATCATTTCCTTTGAGTTTGATTGAAAGCATTCAAGCAGGAACGCCAATTATTGCTACTGATGTTGGTGAAATTGAGAATATTTTGATTAAGGGAGATCTTAAAGTTGGCGAGTTGATTCCTTTTGAAACGGATGATGGAAAGTTTATTAATAATTTAGCTGGGGCGATGGAAAAAATGTTTAATCGAGATAATTATCGTTTTTTTGTTGATTGTACTAATCAGCTTAAATTAGAATATAGCATGGAAAAAATTGCTTCAAAGTATCATCATATTTATTCTTTGGCAAGTAACAAGTAGCAATTTTCAAGGTGTTCTAACCGCAAAAAGCGGTGTTGACAAATGAATTCAGTCGGGCGATCGCATAATTGATCTCTTATTTCTTGAGAGCGATCGCAATTAGCCAATAGTCTATAAAGCGATCGCCATTTATGTAGACATCCTATTCCACATTCATAATTCATCCTTCTGACTTTATCGGTGCGATCACATTTTTTAGAGAACTCATGGAACAAAGCGATGCTTTCTATCCAAACATCTCATACCACTTCATTATTCATTCTTTTGGCTTTTATTAGTGCGATCAAAATAGGATAGAAATCGTCATAGTGCGATCGCTATTTAATACCAAAAGCTTTGTAAATCCATAATCAAGAGATTATTTAGTCTTCAGTCAGGCGATTGATCGCTTTTACAGAACAACTTAAACTTATTTAGAGCTTAATTGAATCCGATTTTTAGCTTGCTCGCGCAAATCCTGTTCTATTCTCGAAATTAACTCATCAAAAGAGATTACAGCTAAATCCAATTGTCGGTTATTTTGACGCAACTGCTCAACAATTTGCTTAACTTTTTCAGGATTGGGTTTAGGGTGATTCATGGTAAATCAAAATCACTTTTAAGTTCTTTAACGCTAGCTATCGAAGCATCACGAGCAGCTTGAGCTTGATCTATACTTCTATTCAATAAATCTAGCACATCTGTAGGAGCGGTTGGTTGATATTCAGCAATTCTTGGTAATAATATACTGAGACGAGAATATGGTCGATTCAAACGTTCTTTCAGATTCTGCAATTGTTCTAAAACTGGAAGTGTGAAACTTGTTTCTCTGTAACGTTCAAAAATAATTGCTTCAGTTGCAGCTACTTCATCAATACCTTCTATCAACTGTTTTTCCAGCTCAAAAATTTTTGTCAAGATTTCACTCGATAATTTAGCCATGAAAATCTCATGCCATAAATAACAATAACAATATTTGAAGATAACATATCGCGATTGCACTATAGAGAGAAACTTTTGAATAAGGCGATTTACTCTTCAGTGAGGCGATCGCATCAATAGAGAATTCATGGAGTAGAGCGATCGCTTTTTTCAGGTTCAAATAACTTTCTGACTTAAAGTAAAGCGATTACATTTTGCCTAGCCGAGCGATCGCTACTCAACATAAAATCAAAAGCTTTTTCACTCAGGCGATCGCAATGAACCAACAATCCCAGTAGGGCGATCGATCTAGAATTACTCAGGGATGAATTCATACTAAATCCGATTGCTAAAACCCACTTATAATGTGGAAAAGATTAGAAAGTTA
>CAYMWC010000261.1:0-7989 GCA_964393695.1 uncultured Pleurocapsa sp. | reverse complement strand
TATGATTAACCGTAGGAACTTTGAGTAAAGACCAACTAGCATCTTTTTCAGAAATTTCGCTGATCGGCAAGGGCCATTCAATCCCTAATGCAGGATCGTCATAGCGCAAACCTCTTTCTCGATTCGGAGTATAAAATTCGCTCACCTGATAGATAATTTCTGTATCATTGGTCAAAGCTTGATAACCATGAGCAAACATCTCAGGAACGTAAAGAGCGAGACGATTTTCTGCACTTAGTTCCACACCAAAATGTTGTAAATAGGTGGGAGATTCTGGACGCATATCAACAATCACATCGTAAATTGCCCCTTGAGTACAACGAATAAATTTGGTTTCCGTAGCTGGGGATAGTTGATAGTGCATTCCTCGCAGAGTTCCTTTAGTGTAATTGAAGGAGACATTACACTGGGCAACTACTGGCTTTAAGTTATGAACTTCAAATTCTCTAGCACAAAAAGTACGACTAAAAAAACCTCGATGGTCGATTCGAGGTTCTAAAGCAACAATGAAAGAACCTTGGAGTTTTGTTTCTGTAAATTGCATAATTTTTTAACCAACTAAAGGACAAGTTTGTTTTGGATATTACAAGTGGCTCAATCTAAGAACTAAAAACTAAGAACTAATAACTAATTGCGGAGATTCATCAAAGCTATAGTTAAAGGCAGCTAATTCCTTAGCTAGCTCTTTCTCCACAAAGGCTCTCGCTTCTGGGGAATATTGAGCTTGATAGGATTTTTTACCAGGAGTTTTATTGGTATGGGGTATGGGAATATATTCAGTTATTCCTGCCTGGCTTAAAATCTGGTTAAAATCCTGATCGAGATGTTCATAACGAATAACCTGATCGACACCTTCAATCAGTGGATAGGCAATATTCATCTTGACAGCATTTTTGGTAAGCAAGAGGGGTTGTTTTCTGAACCAACGTTTGAACCCCGATTTGACTCGTCTATCCAAACGTTGGGGAAGCAAGATCTTTCTGGACAACCATTTTTCAAAACCTTCTGATCGTGCTAGCTGAATTTGCTTTTGAACGTGTTTAACGTATCTTTCACGATAAACTTCCCCGACTCGATTAGCAGGGCAATTAGGATCATCGCTTTCGATCATTTGTTCCCACCAAGAACTTAAGTATCTTTGGTAAGCACTAGCAAAGCGATCAAAGGGATTACGTACAGTCCCAAATATCAAATAGGATTTTAATTCCTCTGGAGAAATCAGATTAAATCCCACCAACTGCTTGAGGGTATTATGTTTTTCTCCGACTAACTTGTATTTGCTTGCCAGCATAATATCCGATCGCGGTAGCTTTTCGCCCCCCAACTTGTCGATTAACACTTCGCTAACGGATGAACAGCCCGTAGCTGGCACTTGAATAAATAAAAGTTTAGAGTCGCGACAAATAATAGCCATGTTTGACCTCTAATTAAGTAATAAGTAATAGGTAATAGGTAATAAGTAAATAAGTCAGAGGCGAAGGCTTGGTGTCAAAAGATTAATTAACTACTTGCGTAGACCTTTTCCCTTTTACCTTTTCCCCTTTACCTACTACCTAATACAAAACACTAGACAGACAAAAGTAATAGTGTGCCTAGAAAGACTGTAAATACTCCACTGGTTTTGAGTTGCCATTTGGGGAAGGGCAATTTTAATTTTTTGCCTAAGCGCAAATATCCTGAAATAAAGTAGCAAAATAAAGCAGCTAGGGCAGCTACTAAATATCTACGTCCAGGAGAGTTGGTCACAAGATGATACAAGATGTTCAGGAAATTATAGTCAGGTTTTGGGACTACGAGAGGCTGCCAAATATCACCGCCATTGGTTGATTGGTATAGTTCTGCACCCGAAGAACTAAAAATAGTTTGATCGGTAGCATAGGCGGGGGAAAACTGAATTGGGCCAGTGACATAATCGCCAATTTGAGTAAAGGTTTGCCCAGCGTCGACAGTTTTAAATAAACCTTTGCCTCTGACACTGATGAGGAAAGTGCTATCACTCTGGTAATTGGGAGAAATGGCAATATTTTCGATATAACTATCTCCACCATAAGCAGTACCAGGTAATTTGCGCCAACTTGTACCTGCATCTTGGGAGATTAACAACCCTTGACTAGTGCCAGCCAACAGAGTTTGGTCTGTCTGGTAGTTGGGAGAAATCGCTAATTTGGCATAGTTGTCTTGAACAGTCAGACCGTTATTGATTGTTTGCCAGGTAGCACCAGCATCCACCGATTTATAAATCCCACCGTTAAAGTTACCCATATAAAGGGTTTGGTCGGTAGCAAAATTGGGCGAGATGACAAAAGACGGAATGAAAACAGCTTGTTCGCCAATTTCCCCGACATTAGTAAACTTTTTACCGCCGTTAGTAGATTTGAGAATTTTACCTGGTAGGGTTACTAGATAGACTGTTTTATCACTGTCATAATTGGGGGAAACAACCATATAGCTATCCCGTCGGAAGGATTTAGGTACTCGCAACTGCTGCCAAAATTTACCTTGGTTGGTGGCTACCCCTCCCCAGGTACTAGCCAGTAAGGTCTTATCTAAACGATAGTTGGGAGAGAAAAATAAGTCCCCTGCTTCCGCAATCAAGTTTTGTTTGAGTAAACGATCTGAACCTAAACCATGATTAAAAGGAGTCCAGGTCTTACCGCGATCGCGACTTAGGTAAACCCCCTGAAACAAGGTAGAAATGGCAATTGTTCCATCCTGCTGATAATTGGGTGAGATTGCTAGGTTTCTGATATTGGTCGCTCCCTTACCGATATTTACGTCTCGCCAACTATCTCCGCCATTAGTAGATTTAAATACCCCGTCAAAACCCGCTAAAAATAATGTTCCGTCTTGAGCATAGGTTTGGGAAATACTCAAATCACTGAAATGAGGGTCTTTATAAAGAGCCGTATCCGCTTGGGAGTGTTTCTTAAGACCACGACTTTGCTTATGCCAATTTTGACCGCCATCGTGAGAGATAAATATTCCCTGATCCCAAGTAGAAGCCAAGATAGTTTGATCTGTTTGGTAGTTAGGGGAAAGTGCCAAAGACATAATTGTCAAATCTTTCAACCCCTTATTGACTGGTGTGAAGGAAACACCGCCATCAACTGTTTGCCAAACTCCTGCTTTAGAAGTTCCCACCCAAACCGTTTCCGAGTTGGGGGCAATTGCCACAGCTTGGATCGTACCGCTATCTTTGAGGGTAGTCAGCTTACGCCAACTATTACCGCGATTACCCTTCGGGTACGCTACGCGAACAGCTTCGCTGCGCCGAAGGCGATCGCCAGACATAAAAAGACTACCTTGCTTGTCCCCGATAATTATTTGCTTGCCTTTTGAGTCAAAAGCAACGGCAGTGATTTTACTTGCCCCTGTATTAACAGCAGTCCAATTTACGCCACCGTTTTCGGTTTTGTAGAGTCCTGATTCAGTGCCAGTAGCCAAGACGAAATCAGAAGAATTGCTGATCGCTACTTGGTCAATGCTCAGGTTTGCTAGTCCCTGATTGACTTTGAACCAAGATCTACCTGCATCTTGGGATTTGTAAATGCCATCGCCAAGGGATGAGAGATAGAGAGTATGCTTATCTTGCGGGGAGACAGCCAGGGAATTTAATTTATGGCGATTATCTAGACCTTTTTCGATTCTTGTCCAACTCTCACCCCCATCTTGTGACTTGGCTAAATTACCCCAGAAAGGAAAATAACCGTCGAGGAGATAATAGGCGGTTTGGTCTTGGGCATAGTCGGGAGAGACTTCAACTGCAATGACTACATCGTGAGGGCTATGGGCGAAAGCGGGCTGGAGATTGCAGCAGAAGACCATCAAAATTGATACTAAGCAAACTTTAATCACGTCCCAAATTTTAAAATGATCCCATTTCATAAAATTATTAATTAATTGACAAAGCAATAAAGACGACAATAAAGGCTGCCAAAGTACCACTGAGTTTGATTTGTCTGGGCTTCCAGGGGAGTTTTTTCTCTAACCTTAAGCGTTTGAGGATTAGATAACTGGCTAAGGCAGCCAGGGCAGCAGCGAAAAATTTAGCGATCGGTGCAACAGTTAAGCGGAGATAATAATAGGTTATTAACTGCTTTAGGCTGGTTTTGGGAGACGTGGGAGTGAACACCTTGACCCAAGTGTTACCGCCGTCAGTGGATTTTAAGAGATTGGTTTGAGAGACACCATAAATAGTTTGGTCCCGAGCATAGGCTGGAGAAAATTGAATTGGGGCAGTGGGAGGCCAAAACCCATACATATTGGTCAACATCTGATTACTATTAAGTAAATCATCGCCGACTCGATTAAAAGTTGTTCCCCCATCCACAGTTTTAAATAAGCCTTTGCCCCTGACAGAGATGATCACAGAGCGATCTTTCTGGTAATTGGGAGATATTGCCACCGCTTCTATGTAATCATTTTCAGCAGCTAACTTACTCCAGCTTTGACCCCCATCTCTAGTGACAAACAGACCTGCGGTTGTACCAGCAAAAACCGTTTGGTCTACTTTATAGTTGGGGGAAATAGCTAATTTACTTTCTTCTCGTAGCGAGGGAAGATCCTTACTTGTCCTCTGCCAAGTTTGACCGCCATCCACTGTTTTATAAACACCATCCTTAACTGCTGCATATAAGGTTTTATCTGTCGCAAAATCAGGAGAAATCGCTAAATATACGATCGCTTGACCGTTGACTTTGCCCAGCATGGAGAAACTAGAGCCTCCATCGGTTGACTTGAGAATAAAGTCTTGCCCTGTACCCATCATCGAGCCTAAATAAATAGTTTTGTCCGAGGCGAAGTTGGGGGAAATAGCGATCGCGTATTTAGTCGATCTTTTCGCTAACCCTGGTTGAGTAGTTAAAGGAAATTTCTGCCATTGCTCACCTTGATTAGTAGACTTTAAAAAATCAGTCCAGCCAGGTGATAATATAGTCCGATCCTGCTGATAATTGGGAGAAAAGACGATCCCGAATAAGCGAGCTATCTGATCATCTTGCAGAATTTTTTTGGCGGTACGTTCCAGAAAGCCATCCTTCTGCAAGCCTTTATTGATCGTTGTCCAGGTAGTTCCTTGGTCATGGCTGATGTAAGCTCCCCCTAGATAAGTGGTAATAGCAAGAGTTGAGTCTTGTTGATAGTTGGGTGATAAACCTAAACCGACGATAATATTGGAGGTTAAAGTATTCATCTCTCGCCAAACCTGTCCGCCATCAGTTGATTTAAATAAGCCATCAAAACCAGCCAGGAACATAGTTTTATCTTTATTAGAAGCAATACTTAAATCGCTAAAATGAGGTCTTTGGAAGTTAGGATAATCAGCTTGCTTGTCAGTAGTTAAACCTTTGCTCTGTTTTTGCCAAGTTTGACCGCCATCATGGGAAGCAAATACCCCTTCATGCCAGGTAGTAACTAAGATAGTTGAGTCCTGCTGGTAATTAGGAGAAATCGCTACAGAAACAACCTCGCGATCGCTAATACCGTCATTGACTGGCGTAAAAGAGACACCACCGTTAACGGTTTTAAAGATGCCTCCTGTAGCTGTTCCCACCCACATAGTCTTGTTATCGGGAGAAATTGCGATCGCTCTAATCCCACCACTATTTTTGAGACTAGCTAGATTTTGCCAGCTTTGACCTTGGTTATCAGATAAAAAAAGATTGCCTTGATTATCACCAACGAGCAACTTATCTGATAAAAAGCCTATAGCCGAGATTTTATGATCTGCCATAACTTCTGACCAACTTGCCCCACCGTTGACGGTCAGAAATAGCCCTTTCTTAGTCCCTGCTGCCAAAACAAGATCTGGGGAATTAGGAGCGATTACGCTATCGCGTAGCGTGCCGATCGCCAGTAAATCAATATCTAAGTTGGTTAGTCCCTCATTAACTTTATTCCAAGAATCTCCCCCATCCTCAGATTTATAAATCCCATCTCCGAAAGTAGATAAAAAAAGAGTTTTAGGCGAGTTGCTAGCAATCTCTAAAGCCGATAATTCATATTGATGGTCTAAACCTTTAATTATTCTTTGCCAACTCTTGCCTCCATCTTCCGACTTTAATAAGTTTCCCCGCACATTAATCCAGAGAGTTTGATCTTGCTGATAGTTGGGGGAAGTTTCTACAGCAAAAATATCATCATGGGGATAGTGAGCCAAAGCAGTTGGCACATCAAAACTAAAGCCGATTAAAGTTAAAAGTAAACCTAAAACGGCAATTTTTAAAAGATTAAAATTGGGCAAAACCATGTGATACTAAATTATGTTTTAGATAGGTCACTCAAATGTTTGGTAAGCCCCTCCAGAGGGCAGAAGGCAGTAATAAAAAAAAGCCAGTAGGTTGGGTTGAAGCATGAAACCCAACACAGAGATATGTTTTGTTAGGTTACGCGATCGCTAACTGATAACTGTAAGGGCGATTCGCGAATCGCCCCTACTGATGACTGATGACTTACCGTCCCAGCACCAAGACCCAATCTCCCTCTCCTGGGGTAGAAAAGCTCACCTGAGAAGCCCTTGTGACCGCGCTTTCCTTGGTCAAGGCTTTAGTTCTAGGATTAAACCACATTACCGATACCGAATCAGCACTGAGTTGGTCGAGATTGAGAGCAAAGTTACTAGTGCCAGCCGTATAGACTAGAGCGTAGCTACCATCATTAGCACTGGTGGCTTGGAGATGTTGGTCATAATTTGAACTTTGCCCCTGGACGATCATTGCCTGGTTAGGTCTTAGTTTCAAATAATCATTGCCAAGGGCGTGGAAAAATTGACTCAGATAGCCAATCTGTGTTGCCCCTTCCAATTGCAAAGCTTGACTAAAATCTGAAGTAGCATCCCAGACTCCCGATCCCCCATAGGAATGTCCAAAACCTCCAGCTAAGATGCTGAAATAGGCACGCCGACGAATATTGTAGGGAGATGCAGGTGTTCCTCCACCTAAATTAGTATTTTCATACCAGGCTTCAATATCCAAAGTTGGCTTAGGGGGAGATTGAGCATAATCAAAAGCGATCGCCTCCCAAACAGTCCAATTACGATTACCTTTACGGGGAAGAGCATCTGGACAACACCACTGACTGGTTTGCCAGTTGTCAAAATCCACTAAACTAGTCATCGGCGAGAGAGAAGTGCCACGTTGAAAGTCGGCGTGTAGAGTCAAAAGTTTATCGCCTGTATCACCATCCCTAATGCCCTTTACTAGAGACTTGACCCGCTCAAAATCAAGTTCGGTTCGGCGACGATGACCGCCAGACTCCCCAGCCCCCAACCAAATAATATTGTCATCATTTTTATAGCGATCGCCCATAAACTTACCAAATTTATAAAGTGCTTCCGCATCAAAGTCTTCGACAATCTGCCACCAACCTGTCGCGATCGCCACATACATCCCCCGTTGCTTGGCTTCCCTGACTAAATGATCGATTTCCTGAAAATGGCTCTCAATCGGCTCTAAATTCCCATTAAACCCAATTGGCTCGTCTACTTTTTCATTGCCCATGCCCACCCGAATCATTACCACGTTAAAACCTTTACTCTGGCGATCATCGAGTAACTGAATCCGTTGTTCACGAGTTAACTTAGAAAATAGCCAAAAAGTATCCCCAACCCACACAAAAGGACTGCCATCAGCACGTACCAAAAATCTTTTAGAGTTATCTATCTTCAGCTTGGTCGGCACGGGGTAATCTGGCAGCTTAAGTTCTAGTCCTTGAGAATCCCCAGAATTGACTGCTATAGTTGCTGGAGAGCTAACCAATACCGCAGGGGCGATCGCATTTGAATTATTAAAATTAATTTCCTTAACGGGAGTTACAAAGATCAGGAAAATTAAGGTGATTAAAAATAATGACCAATAAGAGAGATGTTTCATTTTTTTAGCCAATAACCAAGTCAGAAGTCAGAAGTCAAAAGTCAAAAGTCAAAAGTCAGAAGTCAAAAGTCAAAAGTCAAAAGTCAAAAGTCAGAAGTCAAAAGTCAAAAGTCAAAAGTCA
>CAYMWC010000260.1:0-7995 GCA_964393695.1 uncultured Pleurocapsa sp. | reverse complement strand
GGCAAAGTTTTAGCTATTTAATGGTTGGTTTATTTAAGCCGAAGTGTACTAGTTACTGATGAGACTGATGACTGATGACTGATGAGTGTAAAGATAAAGATTCAGTAAAATCTGGGAAAAAGCTTTTAAGATTTGGTAAACACCTGATGTAAACACTGATTTTTAGGTATTGTAGATTTAGATGCCTACAACTAAGTTATACCGAGTCCAAATAGAAAGTTGAAGTTTTACATTGAAAGATTAATTCAATTTCCCAGTTTCTAATCATCAGTTAGTATTATCGATAAGATTATCAAAAAAACACGTTAATTTTGACAAGTTGAGGTTGGGTGTTGGGGTTGAAGAAAATAAAAGTTGGAAAAAAATATTTGGCTGTCCTAACTAAACTAGTCTGGTAATTGATGCGGTTGAGCTTTAAATTGTTGCCATAAACACTATTTATAATTGTAAATTTCAGCTATCAATAAATTAATCTAAGTAAAAATATTTATAGTATTACGGTTGGCTAATGTTTAAGCTATTTCAAAATTTTCTGCCTGCTGAAGCTAAGGATGAACCCGATTCAGCAATTACCCCCACTAAACCTAGTTCCTCAAATTCTTGGTCAACCCAAATTGCTCAAGCTGACAATCTTTGGGAGCAAGGTAAATTAAGCAAGGCTTTAGCCATGTATGCTTTAATGATCAAAGAAAATCCCGAAGTAGTCGAAATTAAACAGTGTTTGGCAGAACGTCTAAAACAACAGAGAGACTTGGCGATCGCCTATGAAAAATTAGCCACAGGTTTGAAAAACCAAGGCGATATAGAACAAGCAGCTAATTATTATCGTCAAGCAATTCACATCAAAGCATTGACTGGCAAGACAAAAGAACAGATATTCAGATCTAGTAACGCTACAATTGCCAGATCACCGATACCTATTGCCGATTTAAAGACAGCGGCATTTTCTTTTCAGCCTTTAACTCGTATTAATTCAGCTATAGTTAAAACACCATCTTCTTTGGATATTGAAGTGAATCCTGGTGATGTATCCCCTTCATTTTCTCAACGTCTTAAACTAATTAACCCCCAGCAAGCCAAAGATATTAATTGGGAAACCGCGCAAGTTTATCTCCAAAAAGCTCTAGAATACACAGAAAAGCAAGAATGGGAACAATCAGCACTAGCTTGTCAACAAGCTACCCAAATGTTACCTGAAATGGCGGAAGCTTATAAAATTTGGGGAAATGCTTTACAAAGAATGGGCAGAACTGGAGAAGCTATGTCCTGTTATGCTAAAGCGGTTGAAATTCAACCCAATTTAGCTGAAGTCTACTCTGGTATTGCTGATATTTATACTCAACAAGAAAAATGGCAAGCAGCCATCAAACATTATCAAAAAGCGATTATTATTAAACCCAGTGCTGAAATCTATCGTAGTTTAGCTCATGCTTGGGAACAATTAGGTGAACCTACAAAAGCCCAGTTAAATATTTATCAAGCTGAAAAGATTGCATTATCTGGGACTGAGGCATCAAAGCCTGAAACTTTTGTCGAGTTAGATTCAATTACAGTTGAACAAGCTGACTCAGAGAATTCTGTAGAATCATATTGTCGTCTGGCTGAAAAATTAGAGCAGACAAATCAATGGAAAGACGCTGCCAAATACTATCGTAAAGCTTTAGATTTGAGCATTTCTCAGCCAACACTACCACCGCCAGCAGCTAAGGAAGAACAAGCAACTGAAGTTGAGCCAGAAACTCAGCTAACTGAACTAAAATCTCCAGAGATTAGCGATAATCTTGACGAGCCAAATATTTCTATACCAGCGAGCCAATTAGACAAAGCAATTAAACGCTATTACAAGCAATCAAAACTGCAACCTAATTCTCCCAAAATTCATACTGATTTAGGCAATTTATATACGCGCAAAGGGAAGTGGCAATATGCGATCGCTTGTTATCATAAAGCAATTGAACTCAATCCCAAATATGCTAATGCGCATTTAAATCTCGCGAGAATCTTTTTAAGAATTGGCAAGCAACAGGAATTTATTAAAGCAATGCAACTAGCCTTAGCTTTGAAACCTAGAATTGGTTCGGCAATTGATCGCTTTTACTTAGGTAATGCTTTAGTAGATCAAGGTCAACAAGAACAGGCTATCAGTTTTTATCATAAAGCAATTTTGTTAAACCCCAGATTTACTCAATCATATCACCGCTTGAGTGAAATTTTAAGCAAAGAAAAACAACATCAAGAGGCAATTGAATTTTTAGAACAAGGGATTCACTATAATCCTCATGATCCTGAATCTTATTATTTTTTGGGTCAACAATGGGAAATGCTGGGAAATTGGGGTACTGCTGTCAAAATGTATAGCAAGGTTCTGCAATTAGAACCTCAGTATCCAGGAGCATCTCAAAAGTTAAATCATGCTTTGGCAGAAAAACTTAAGGTTGAATCGCAAGGGAAAAAGTAAAAAACGCCTGATGTGAAATAAGCTGTTAATCATTTAATTTACTTGTGATGACTGACTGGAAGACTAAGTGACTTGGAGACTGGGAGTCCTAAAGGATTAGCTCCGCTTCGCTCCGCGTCAGAGTTTGAGAGTTTTTTCCTTATAAGAATAATATGCAGTTTGAATGCCTCACAGCTTAGCTTCGTTCAAATCGATTAGTTCGTAGCTATTAGCTTTTAAATTTAAAAATTTTGTGCTACCTAAATCTAGTTTTTAATGTCAATTAGTAGAAGTAATTAATATTTTTGAATCAAAAACTAAAAAATAAATACTGAAATACCAGCTTTTTAAAAGCTGTTAATTAATAGTTGACAAGTTAGTATTATTAAAGTTATATAAAAAAAAATACATAAAATTTTAAGTCTGATTATAATTCCTATTTTTTAGGGATTGGAATTTGCATAAAAGTAAGCAAATGATAGATTAAGGCGTTAATTATAGTACTGAAAATATAGTACTACAAGCTAGGTGTAGAGACTTGGAACTAGCCAAAATTGTCTTAATCTTTGCTGCGATCACCATGACTTTAATATTTAACTATGTTTGAATTTTAATTGAAGTTTTGGTAATTTTGATCTTTTTAAAATTAATTTAGCACCATTATAATATTTAATAAAAATATATTTATTGTTGATGATATGTTTAACTACAGAGGAATATCAACAAATACAGCAAACACTGAAAAAGTTAGAGGACATCATCTGGCTGATGAACACATTTTAATCAAAGCTTAAAGCTGATCGAGGAGCAATTTTAGTGGAAGCGATTTTGAGACAAAGAGGTTAAGCTAGACACTTCAATAGTTCAATTAAGCTTAATTTGCGACTAAATTCTGTAGCAATATGTCTTCAAAAAGCTCAAATCAGCCTGACAAAAAATCGAAAGTTAATCCTAATGTTAAATCTAGTATTGTTCATAAACCCTTCGCCACAGGGACAATTAATATTTTTAATCCTCACAAAAGTAAACCCAAGAGTGAGGCTGCGCCTAAGTTATTTTTAAATGCGGAATTAGAAAAAGAGTCAGAACAATCACAATCAGAACTAATAGCAGATTTAGAAACTACCGAGATTGCTTATCGTGATAAGAATTGGCTTGATAGTTTACTTAGTCCTTGGGGTATTAGTGCGATCGCGATGTTATTTTTAGCTAATCTAATTGCAGCAGGAGTTATTTGGCGTAATTCCCCTTTAGCGATCAAAACCAAAGAAGTTAAATCCTTGTCAGCGACTGTCGGGAATGTAAACTTAGCTAATCAGGAATTTATGCCTCTTAATCTTAGTACTTTGAGTATGATCAAAACTGTTAAAGAGACATCCGAGCAAGAGTCAAAGCCAAAACTCGTACCCATTAGTCCTGCCCTTGCGCCGTTGAATGATCTGACAGCTTTATCAGCAGTTAATCCGCAATACTATTATGTTCTAACTGAATATACAGGTGAGCAATCCTTATCTCTAGCACAACAGAAAGTTAAACAAATTTCTTTGGTTAATTTTCCTCAAGGAGTTTTTATTTATCTGGGAGCATTTACCAAGCAACAAGAAGCCGAAGAGTTTGTATTACAGTTAAAACAAGAAAACTTCCCTGCCCATATTTATCCTTTTGATTAATCTCTATCTCGCAACAGTGAGTCATATTGTTGCCAAAAATAATCTATCATCGCCTTAACCTTTACAGCAGGAGAGACTTTGATTTTGATTAAAAAACTTTGATTAGAAAGAACTTCAATGGCTTTAATTTGAATGACTTGAGCGCGATATTTTCGTTTTAATTTTTGAAATGTACGACGAAAAACAACCCAGTCAAGATTAGCATCAAAAAACAGGTTAATTGAACCCAGCATATCTTGGAGAATAGAGCGAAACTCTTCTGTAGTAAGGTTTTCTCTTGTATTTCTGGGTTGACGGCGTTGTTGATAGTATCTCAAATAAAGATATCGACAAACTACATTAGCAAAACTTGATTGATTATTAATTTGCAGATTGTCCAAACAAGCTCCCGTCAAAATAGATTGATTAAAATTGCTGGCTAAAGCTCTAGTTTGAACTATATTAGCTTGACTTAAGTTGGCTTGCTCAAAATTGGCTTGGCTGATATCGCCTCTGATAAAACTGGCTTTAGTTAAATTAGCCTGACTTAAGTTGGCTGCAACTAGATAAGATTCTATCAAACTAGCTTGAGTGAGATTCGCTCCCGTCAAATCAGCTTCATTGAGATTAGCTTCTGTTAAATCAGCTTTGGTCAAATTCGCTTCTGTTAAATTTGCTTTGGTAAGATTAGCCTCGCTCAAGTCAGCCTGCTCTAAATTTGCTTTGGTTAAATCTGCTCTAATAAAACAAACTCTGGTTAAATTGGCATCTCGGAAATTAGTTCTGTTAAGTTGTGCCAATCTAAAATTAGCGCGAGTAAGATTTGCGCCAATAAAAACGGCACTATTGAGATTTGCTTGAGTCAAATTCGCTCCAGTTAACTCAGCAGCAGTAAAATCTACTACTTTCAAATTTGCTTGCGCCAAATCTGCCAAACTTAAATTGGCTCCCGTCAATTCCGCGCTTCTGTAATTAGTGTCTACTAAATTAGCACCCGTCAAATTCGTACCAACTAAGCTAGCACCAGTGAGATTAGCACCAGTAAGATTAGCACCAGTAAGGTTAGCACCGTTAAGATTAGCACCACTAAAGTTAGTTTTAACTAAGTTAGCACCTATCAAATTAACCCCAATAAAGTTGATACCTTTGTATACTTCCTCACTGAGGTTAACTCCTCTAAGATCAAACTCAACATTTAAGTTATTTTTTTTCCATCTATTCCAATATTTGACGCCACGTTTTAAGGAAGTGTAGCATTTGTTACTGACCATATTTTCAGCGTAATTTTCCAGCCTTAGATTATCAAAAGACTTCAACCAGGTTGCTAATTAGTAGAAATTAATTTAGTTTTCCGCCGATAAAGAGCTTATACTCTAGGCCAAGCAGAGTTTGATTAATAGAAAGAAAACAACATTATTTTAAGATCGACAGTACACTGAAAGAATGTGTAAAACTAGAGACGTGATGAGTTTAATCACTCTTTTGGAAAAAAATTAATGGTGGGCTTAGTATCCTGGAGTCTATCCAGCCTACACTCTTTTGTAAACGATTAAAGGATATACAAAGTCATGGGATTATTTGATCGCCTTAGCCGTGTTGTCAGAGCAAATATTAACGATCTAGTCAGCAAAGCTGAAGATCCAGAAAAGGTATTGGAACAGGCAGTAATTGATATGCAGGAGGATTTGGTGCAGCTACGTCAAGCTGTTGCCAGAGCGATCGCTACTCAAAAACGTACCGAACAACAATACAATAAAAATCAATCGGAAGCTAATAGTTGGCAGCAACGAGCGCAGTTAGCCTTGTCGAAGGGGGATGAGAATCTAGCTCGCGAAGCCCTAGTACGCAAGAAATCTTTTAGTGATACTGCTGCTAGCCTCAAAGCTCAACTCGATCAGCAAAGTAACAACGTTAGTACCCTCAAGCGCAGCCTGATTGCTTTAGAAAGTAAAATTTCGGAAGCGAAAACTAAAAAAGATATGCTTAAGGCAAGAGCTAATGCAGCCAAAGCTCAGAAGCAGCTACAGGAATCGATGAATAATATCGGTACTAGTGGTGCTATGGGGGCATTTGAACGCATGGAAGAGAAAGTAATGCAGATCGAGGCAGAATCAGAAACCGCAGCCGAATTAGGTGGCGCTGGTATTGAACAGCAATTTGCAGCCTTAGAAGCTGGTAGTGGGGTTGAAGATGAGCTAGCAGCCATGAAAGCGCAATTATCTGGTACTTCTCCTCAACAAGAGGCTTTACCTGCTGCCGATACATCAACTTCTCCTCCCAAAGATGCGGTGATCGATGCGGAATTAGAAGAGTTACGCTCACAACTGGATAAGTAAGACTTTTAATTGATAATTGATAATTGATAATTGATAATGAGCAATCGTCAGTTATTAATTATCTATTGTCTATTTAGGTTGCTTTTCTCATAATTTAGAGAGTATTATCTGGGCTGGCTCAAAATTCGGCTGAAGTTCAATAGTACGGCGTAAACAGGCGATCGCTTTATCTACTTGCTGTTGTGTTAAGAGAATTTTTGCCAAACTAAAATATTCTTCTGGTTTAGCTAGATCTGGTTCTAGGATAAAAGCCTCATACCAATACAGAGCAGCTTGTTCTTGTTCCCCCAGTTTGCCGTAAACTCTCGCTAAATTACGATAAACTTTACTGATTTGGGAGTCAAGCTGTAATGCTTCTTGATAACAGCTAATTGCTTTAGTCCACTCTTGTTTTTGTGCGTATAAACTGCCTAGATTATTCCAAGACATGGCGGTATCTGGCTGTTGGTTTTCAATGTTTCCTGGAGTAACAAGGGAGTTAGTTGGTATTTGGACAGATGAAAGTAGAGTCGTATTAGCAAGCTCGACAGCTTGAGATTGGGGTAATAGTTGAGTAAGAATATTTGGAGATTGTGAAGTAATTGTTTGCCCTGTAGCTGCTGCTGACGGTAAGCTTTGACGAATTCCCCCTCTAGATTTAGAGCGAGACAGTAGGTTTTTAATTGGTTTGTTAACTGAAGATAATTTTTGGCGATTACCCTCAGAATTCGATAAAGCCATTAGCTGATGGTAATAAATTACTGCCTCTTGCCATTCCTCAAGCTCTTCTAAAATTTGTACTAACTTCGCTAATTCGTTTTCTGCTTGGGGATTGAACTTAACACCATGAATATAAAAAATACTCGCCTCTTTAACCTTGCCTTGCTGATATAATTCCTCACCAAAACTAAAATACTCTTGAGCGTTTAAAATCTCAGGTTCAAGATTGACGGCTTGACAAAGACATTCTAGAGCTTGATCTATTTTGCCTAATTCTTCCCAAATTTGTGCCAAGTTACGATACGCGCCTGCTAATTTCGGATCGATAATTACAGCTTGTTGATAATAATCTAGAGCTTTGGGCCAATTTTTTTGTTCTGCATAAAAGCTACCTAAATTTGCGTAGATAGCAGCCGAATTAGGATTAATCGTTAAGGCTTTGGCATATACTCCTAAAGCTTCTGCTTTTCTACCTTGCAGGTTTAAGATATTGCCCAAAATTTTATAAGCATCAGCGGTATTAGGATCAATTTCTAAAGCATTTTGACAAGCAGCGATCGCTTTTTGCCAATTTTGCTCTTTGAAATATATCCATGCTTGTTCTATGTAAATACAAGCAATTGATTTTTTTTGTTGTTGAGTCGGGCGATCTAATTGATTGGAAGTGTTAATTGCTGTCAATGACTGAGTATCAGAATCATGACAATCAACTAACTTACTATTGTGTACAGGCAGAGTTGAGGAATCAGAACTATTAGTCTTCATTGAAGAAGTAGGAAATAAGAAATAAGAAATAAGAAATAGGAAATAGGGTAGTGAGTAGTGAGTAGTGAGTAGTGAGTAGTGAGTAGTGAGTAGTGAGTAGTGAGTAGTG
>CAYMWC010000259.1:0-7997 GCA_964393695.1 uncultured Pleurocapsa sp. | reverse complement strand
AAAAACGCCTCAAGGCAGCTAGCGTTCTTTGTATCGGTAGTGGTGGTCTTGGTTCTCCTCTACTGTTATACCTAGCAGCTTCAGGTATTGGCAGAATTGGGTTAGTAGACTTTGATATTGTCGATAGTTCTAATTTACAACGTCAAATTATTCACAGTGAAGCTTGGGTAGGTAAACCAAAGATTCAATCAGCTAAAGAAAGAATTTTGGGTATCAATCCTTACTGTCAAGTAGATTTATACGAAACTGCTTTAAATTCAACCAATGCCCTGGATATTTTAGCTCCCTATGACGTAATCATTGATGGAACAGATAACTTCCCCACCCGTTATCTCACTAATGATGCTTGTGTCTTACTCAATAAGCCGAACGTCTACGGTTCTATTTTCCGTTTTGAGGGGCAAGCAACTGTCTTTAACTATGAAGGAGGCCCTAACTACCGCGATTTATATCCCGAACCACCACCACCAGGGATGGTTCCGTCTTGTGCTGAAGGAGGAGTTTTAGGGGTTTTGTGCGGTATTATTGGCACAATCCAGGCAACAGAAGCAATTAAAATTATTTTAGGGGCAGAAAACACCCTGAGCGGTAGATTACTACTTTATAATGCTTGGGAAATGAAATTCCGTGAATTAAAGCTACGACCTAATCCAGAACGCCCTGTAATTGAGAAACTAATTGATTACCAAGAGTTTTGTGGTATTCCACAAGCAGCAGCAGCAGCAGCCGAGGCTAGTAATATGATTCCCGAAATGACGGTGCAAGAGTTAAAACAACTGATGGATAGCGGTAAAGATGATTTTATTCTTTTAGATGTCCGCAACCCCAATGAATACGAAATTGCTAAAATTGACGGTTCAGTTTTGATTCCCCTACCAGAACTAGAAGATGGTAGCGGTATTGAGAAAGTTAAACAGCTAGCCAATGGTCATCGTCTTATTGCCCACTGTAAACTAGGAGGGCGATCGGCAAAAGCTTTGAATATCCTCAAACAAGCAGGAATTGAAGGCACAAACGTCAAAGGTGGGATTACTGCTTGGAGTCAAGAAGTCGATCCTAGTATTCCTCAGTATTAAACTGTAATTACTAGGCACTAGGCACTAGGTTTTACTTGTTACTTGCTGCTTGAATAACTGGTCACTGCTCACTGGTCACTGCTCACTGTTAAAAATCTACTCCCCATTCTCATCATCTACCTTTATAGTATGGTTGTGAGTTAAAAATATCGTTAAATCGCCATGAAAATTCTAGTAAAAGCTATTGGTTGGACTAGTTTGATTTCTTTGCCTATATTTTTGTTGGGCATTCCCAATTCTCCAGCTTTGGCAGGGGATATTGGTACTTGTGCCAACAGTCTAATTATTGATGGTGTGAGTAAATCAGGAGCAAGTATAGCTTGTTCTGATGCTTTAAAACCAATTGATTTATCATCTTGTGTGACAGATATTAAAGCTAGCACCAATATTAAAGGGGATGATGCTTTACAAGCTTGTTATCGAGTTCGCAGACCTGATGAATTAGCTACTTGTGTAGTCAATCTTAGTAGTGGTTTAGCAGCAGAAAAATCGATGATGGCTTTAGATAACTGTCGTCGTAGTTTGTTACCTGAACGCTATGCCGAATGTACCCTTGACTTGACAAGTGTTGCTCAGATACCGAGTGAAGAAGCGATGAAAAGCTGTATTACAGCCGAGTTTAATCCTAGCCAAGTAGCTCCAGAAACTACCAAATAAAATTATTAATTTTTTATTTCATTTAGAGGGCGTTCAACTAACGCCCATTAAGTACTTTAAGGTCATTAGGTGAAGTCAAAAATCAAAGAATTAGAACTGAATGAGACTTTTTCACGTTAGCGAGGAAAGTAGCATTGCTAAATTTATTCCCAGATATTCTCCTCATACTGACAAACCTGTAGTTTGGGCGATCGCTGAAAATAAAATAACCAATTATCTACTTCCCAGAAATTGTCCCAGAATAGCTTTTTGTGCTGGTAAAAATACATCACCTGCGGATCGGCATTTTTAAGTTCTTCGCAACAGGTTATAGCCATAGAAGCTTTATGGTATGAGCAAGTCACTAATACCAAGCTTTATTTATACGAACTGCCTACGTCTGTTTTTAGTCTTTTTGATGCGATCGCAGGTTACTATATTACCGATTCGTTAGTTGTTCCTTTAAGTCAGCAGACTGTAGATTCTCCCATTCAAAAATTGCTAGCAAAAAATGTTGAACTGCTTTTGCTTCCTTCGTTATGGCAGTTACATGATCAGGTTGCTAATTCAACTTTGGGATTTTCGATGATTAGAATGAAAAATGCTCAACCTCGATCATTATCGATTTGATCGGTTTAACATAATCATAATATGTTTATAAATCAGCAATGTCAATTTTTTATACCTTTTTGTGAAAATTAGAGGTAATATGTATTTGCTTAATAAAAGTTATTCTGTAATAATAGGCAAAACTTAAAGCATACTACTCTCAACTTCACTCAGTTCTCTAACATTAAATGTTTTTTAAAGACAAAATATAATTAAGTAAATAAGCGAAATAGCCACATACTTATCAAGTAATTCACAGGTTTTTAGACACAATAAACAAATAGTAAATAGCGTAATGATGTATACAGTCATGATCAAATCACTAGTCCGTTGGAGTGCAGTTTTGGGAGTAGCGGGGACTACCTTCATAGGTCTGGGAATAGCTGAAAATCTCACAGCACAAGCTCTACCTCAAGAAGAAGTTTTGAAAAAACTCGATCCTGTTCCAGTATTTACGATAGCTGATGAGCAGGGTGCGCCTTTAGTTGCATCAGGACAAGATAAAGCTAAGGTTGCAGGGGTTTTTATTAGCCAAAATGATGCTAATCAGTTTGTTAATCAGTTGAAAACTAAAAATCCTGAACTGGCAGACAAAGTTAAAGTTGTGCCTGTCTCGTTAGGAGAAATATATAAACTCTCAGAATCTTCTCAAAGTCAACAAAATGCGTTGAACTTTGCTTATGTTCCTGAACAAGAAGCCGTAAACTCCGCTAAAACTATTGGTGAAGCTAATAAACAACCATATCAAGGTGGAGTTCCCCTATTTGTTGCTAAAGGCGGAGAAGACAAAGGTTACTTAACCATTGAAAAAAATTCCCAACAAGTTATTCCTTTCTTTTTTGATAAGCAGCAGTTGGAAGAAATGGTAGCTAAATTCAAGCAGCAAAAGCCTGAAATAGCCAATAGTGTCAATATTGAAGTTGTGCCGTTAGAAGGAGTAATTGAAACTCTAGAAACTAGCCAAGATACGATGCTCGAAAAAATTGTTTTAGTACCTACAACTGAATCAATACAATTCTTGCAAAATACATCTCCAGCACCAGGTAGTGGAACTACCCCAGCACCAGCAACACCCCCAGGACAATAATAATTTAATTTAAGATTGAAGAATATTTCTGGCAAAGAACTATATGATTGGCAGCAAAAGGCTAAACAAGTAGCGATCGCTTCTAATCTTGATCCAAATGAGGTTGATTGGTTACTTCAAGCAGTGACAAGCTTAAGTAGCCTCTCTTTGCGTTTAGGTTCTTGGCAACATCAATCAAAAATTAAGTGTCATAAATCTTTATCAGAGTTAAATCAGCTTTGGCAACAGCGTCTTCAAGAGCGTTTACCAGTACAATATCTGGTAGAAACTGTTTTTTGGAGACGTTTTCAATTAAAAGTTACTCCCGCAGTTTTGATTCCTCGTCCTGAGACTGAATTAATAATTGACATTGCTCAAAAAGCCAGCAAGCAGAGTAACTTTCCTCCAGATTCACAACCACACTGGGTAGATTTAGGTACTGGTAGTGGTGCGATCGCTTTAGGGTTAGCTGCTAGTTTTCCACAAGCTAAAATTCATGCCGTCGATTACAGTGTCGAGGCTCTTAAAATTGCCCAGGAAAATGCTGTTAACTGTAACCTAGGGACAAATATTTGCTTTTATCAAGGAAGTTGGTGGAATCCTTTAAAATTCCTTCAAGGTCAAGTTAGAGGAATGGTTTCTAATCCCCCCTATATTCCCACCGCAGAAATCGAACAGCTACAACCAGAAGTAGCCCAGCATGAACCTCATTTAGCTCTAGATGGTGGTCAAGATGGTTTAGATGCTATTCGTTATTTAGTCGAAACTGCCCCACAATATTTGGCTTCTAGAGGCATTTGGTTGATTGAAATTATGGCAGGTCAAGCTAAGGCTGTCGTAGAACTTTTACAACAGCAAGGAGAATATGATGATATACAAATATTTTCCGATCTAAGTGGTATCGAACGTTTTATTTTAGCATTTAAAAAAAATTAAAATTACATTTTATCAATGGTTAAAGTTTCCCAAACAGAATTAATCGCAGGGGCGATCGCTGGTAAAGCTGTTAGTTTTCCCACCGATACTGTACCAGCTTTGGCGATCAAGCTAGAGTTAGCTGATTGTATTTTTCAACTAAAACAACGCCCTGCTCATAAACCCTTAATTTTAATGGGTGCAGCTATTGCCGATTTGCTTCCTTATCTTGTTTACACCCCTTCTGAGTTAGCGGTTTGGAATCAGTTAATTGAACAATATTTACCTGGGGCCTTGACTCTGGTTTTACCTGCTTCCAAGAAAGTTCCTGCTGTCATTAATCCTACTAATTCCTCTACGGTTGGGATTCGAGTTCCTGCTCACTCTCTTGCCTGTCAGATATTACAGCAAACTGGAGTCTTGGCTACTACCAGTGCTAATATTTCAGGACAAGATGCTTTGACAACAATGACAGCAATTAATCAAGCTTTTCCTGATGTTTTAGTCTTAGATCCTCAAGATTTAGAAGCAAAATATAAAACTGGTAGTGGACTTCCTTCTACAGTTGTATCTTGGCAAAATCAAGGCTGGAAAATTCTACGCCAAGGAAGCGTCGTTATTGATTACTAATTACTGATTTTAATTGCTACTTGCTATCTGCTATCTGCTACTTGTTATTCATCCCTCATAATTCCTAATTCATCATTTATGAACAATTATGGTTGCACCACAGATCTCAAAATCATCGGTAATACCAAACTTGCGTTGCAATTGATTGAGAGTTAAAGAGTCGATTAATTTTTCCCCCCGATGTTCAACTTTGACCAAATTCCAATTTAAAGTTGGGAATAAACGCCAAATGTCTCGCCAAAACCAACGGTTAAGGTCGTGATTGTTATAGATATAATCTTTCATCCATGCAGCTAAAACAGGATGATATTGTTTCTCTTCCACCAGAAAAGACAACATTTCGTTAGCAGAAAAAAGAAGATGCCCCCAATAGGGAATAGATGTTCCATCTAGCCGATAATTAGGTGGTTTAAGACCTAATTTTTGGGATGTTCTACTGACCATATCAGGATGTACATGATGTCCTGTTGCCCCAGACCAAACGGGATACCAACTAAAATAACCATAACCTCCAGAGCGTAATACTCGAAAGCATTCTTGGAGATATTTGGCAGGATTGGGAACGTGTTCTAAAACATTGAGGGAAATTACTAAATCAAAAGAGTTATCCTCAAAGGTTAAATTCTGTCCGTCCATGTAATAAAATTCATTATTAGGACGACAACGTTTGACAGTTTGTTCAGGAAATCCCCGATAGATATTTGTTCCCACTACTCGACCTTGGGTTTGTTCTGCTACTAAAGCTAGTTGTCTACCAGTATGGTCACAGCCATTATCTAAAATATCAATATTTAGTAAATGGCTATCAGTAATAAAATACTGCCTGATCAAAGTAATTACTTCCTGGATATTATATAAAGCTCTGGCTCTAGATGCTTGTTCATAAGCAGACTTGGCTGCAAAAAACTGATTTTGGGCATGAAAAAGATCACCAATTTTGATGTAATATTGATCAGCTTGACAAGGATTTGTTTTAATTAACTCCTGAAATATGGCGATCGCCTGTTGATATTTTTGCTGCTGGGCTAGTAAGTCTCCTAAGTTGTGATACACCCAATCTGGTTGTTCTGGTTTTAAAGTGGTTGCCCGTTGATAAGCGTCAATTGCTTCTGTGGTTTGCTGTTGCTCTTGTAGTAGATGAGCTAATTTTAAATAGATATCTGCCCTTTGGGGTTGTAGTTGTAAAATTTTTTGATAACAAGAAATTGCCGTTTGTGGGGCAAGTTCGTTGAAATCAGATCTGGCTTCGCCAATTGCTTTAGTCCCATCTGATTCCTGTTGACTACGATTAGCTATATTTAATAGCTTTTGAATATATTTTTGGTCTGAATTTTTCAACATTCTGTGTTCATTATTCCAACAGTTAATTAACTGTTTAACCTTTTTTTCGCTTATCCAAATTATGAGTCAATTAATCAACGAAACACGAGTAATTCTAATTGGCGGTTCTTCTCATGTGGGCAAATCGACCCTTGGCAAATCTTTAGCAGAGAAGCTTGACTGGAGTTATCGTTCTACGGACAAATTGGCTCGGCATCCTGGTCGCCCTTGGGTATGTACCAATGACAAAACTATTCCCGAACACGTAGCAGAACATTATCGGACTCTATCTGTTAATGCTCTTTTGTCAGATGTATTGTCGCACTATAAAAATAATGTGTTATACCAAGTTGAAACTATTGTTAATTCTCATGTATCTGATTTATCAACAGAATGTTTAATACTTGAAGGCTCTGCGTTATTACCAGAATTTGTAGCTAATTTAGTTAATAAAAATGGTGTTAAAGCGATTTGGCTGACGGCTAGCGACCAACTATTGCGAAATCGAATTTTGAGTGAAAGTCATTTTGAGCATCTAGGGATAGAGCAACAATACTTAATTCACAAGTTTCTAGCTCGTACACTTTTATACAATCAACGCCTAAGAGAAGAAGTTGAGCAACTTGAATTCAAATATATTGACATAGACTCTGTGTCAATGCCAGACGAGCTTGCCGAGAAATGTATGGAATTGATAAATAAGGTATTTTAATATAGTAGTAGTAGCTTAAGAAATTATAGAGGCGTTATGGGAATTAATCGGGGAGTGAGTCAATTATTAGAAATGCTTATGATTATGAATCCACTTCAAAGCACCTTCCACATTGGCAACGCGATCGCTTTTCGGCACTGATGGACGTTGCACCATAACTACAGGTAAGTTTAATTCCCGCGCAGCCATGATCTTGGCATAAGTCGCTTCGCCACCACTATTTTTACTGACAATCGCCTCAATCCGATATTTAATTAACAACTTTCTTTCATCTGCTAAAGAAAAAGGGCCTCTTTCCAGTAATAATTGTCCGTTAGGGATTGGTGTATCCACTTCTGGATGGTCGATCATGCGCATCAAAAACCAAATATCGTTTAAATGAGTAAAAGCAGATAGTTCTTGTCTACCAATAGTCAAAAAAGCTCGCTTTGCTAAACTTGGAAGTAAATCCGCAGCAGCTTTAAGATCTTCTACTTCAATCCAGCGATCGCCTTTGGTTAGTTGCCATGCTGAACGTACTAAGATTAGATGGGGAATGTTACAAAGCCTAGCTGCGTTTGCTGCGTTGCCAGAAATTTGGGCAGCAAAAGGATGAGTTGCGTCGATGACTAGATCGATCGCATTATCTTGCAAGTACCGCACTAAGCCAGAAGCTCCACCAAAACCCCCTATTCTCGTTGGCGTAAGAATTTTGGCTGGTTTACGAGTTTTTCCTGCTAAAGAAGTAATAACTTCTATTCCAGAAATAGCTGAAGCTTTAACAGCTAATTGAGAAGCATCTCCCGTCCCACCCAAAATTAAAACTCGCATAAGACCTGAATTTGTGTGACTATCCCCAATGCTAATTAGGACTTGCTGAAAAAGTTAATTAGCTAGTGATGATTAACCAAACAATTTTTCGATAACGGGATTGCTTTTTCTGTAATGTCCTAAGGTTTTTACGTATGGCTATAATAGCGTCGCTCGAAAATGAATATCATACTAAATCCTGTTCTCATAGGTCACTTTAAGGTGATGTAAGTCAGAAGTCCTA
>CAYMWC010000258.1:0-8114 GCA_964393695.1 uncultured Pleurocapsa sp. | reverse complement strand
CCCCTCAGCTTGTACAGTATTTGTAAACAAAATGATTGCTTTCGCCAACAAAGTCAAGCAATTCGCGAACAAGTTCACCTTAAGGAGGTTTGACCATCTCAGGTGCGAGTTCTGACTTTTCACGGCATCTTTGGAAAGAGATATTAGTTGTGTAACATAATTCGCTAACCCAGACTCAATCGGGACGCTTCTTCGACCAAATCTTCCAGCCCCATTAAGAGCGTATTCAAGGCTCTATCTAAGGCTTCAATTCTACCACGACGAGCTCAAGCTTCAACTGCCTTCAAATAGGCTTCACTTCCAGCTTGACCCAAATATTGATGGCGAGAGGGATTACCATTTTTGGTGACCAAAATCGGGTCATGGGACATCCATTTGTAATACCAATAACGACCACCCTTTCTGACTTTAGCTTGATAACGAACAATCCAACAACCAGGCGGGGCAATTTCACCTTCAAGTTTAATGTTTTCGAGAGCTTGTTGCACTTGTTCGAGAAGATGCTTAAGTTCATCTAGACGAGTGGCAAAATCCTTCTGTTGTCGCGTATTGGCCATAGTAAAGACAGTCAAAAATGGGATTTGGTTGTGCAATAAAGTTCGCTAACCTTCTGCTCATTCTACTTCCTTACTTCATAGCAATCAACTCGCGACTAAACTTCAACCAGGTGAGCGTAATTGCCATCCTTCACATTTTGATTGCAACTCTAAAAAGCCACGCCATAACACTGTAATGCCAATATTACTCCAATACTTCTCGTCATTTGCCTCTTTATTGATTGATATAAGCGGGAAAAGGTTAAAGGTTAAAGGTTAAAGGAACATAAAAACAACCTTTGCCCCTTCCCCTTCTTGAACGGGTCGCTCATGGGGGAAACCCCCAAGACCCTTCGGGTTCTCCTACGGAGATGCTACGCAAACGCCAGTTGCTTCACTTGGGCAAAGCCCAAGACCGCACTGGACTCACCGCGCCCGTCCGCTTTTACCCTTTCCCAAACCTCACTCTCAAATCATCATTGTTAACCGAGAAGTATTGTGTATGGTCGGATATGATTGTTAATGAGATGAGTCCAGAAGAGATAGCAGATAGTAAAGATTTACCAATAGCAGCAGTAAAAGAAGCGATCATCTACTGTGAAACTAATCGAGAACTGCTCGAACAAGAAGCAAAAGCAGAACGCCGTTGCTCTTCATCAAGCCAATCCTAATCATCCTGGTATTTTTGTGGTTTACCAAGAAGCCGATCCTTTAAAGAAGATGAGCTTTAAAATAATCGTGTTTGCGATCGCTAATTTAGAATCTGCTCAAATCCCTCTCCAGAATCAATTTATCTCACTCAATCATTGGAATTACTAAACCAGCTTTAATAATTATTTAACCAAGTTTTGGTCTGATTAAATTTCGCTATTCGACTAAAATTTTTTCGTTACTATACAAACGCTTAAACCATCTATTTTGCAATTACAAAAATATAAAAATACAAAATTGTAAAACTTTATAATTTTGTAAGCTTATCACTCTACCATTTCACAATTACAGGTGTTATGTTAGGCGGTGTAAAACATCATAAACTTAGATGGATATTTGTATTTTGGGGCTTAAAGGGGGCATAGGTAAGACCACGACGGCGATTCACTTGGCAGCTTATATGCAACAGTTTGGAGATACACTGCTTATTGATGCCGATAAAAATGCCTCTGCTTTACGATGGGCAGACAGGGGTAATTTGCCTTTCAAAGTCTGCAATGTTGAGGGAGCGGTAAAACACATTAGAAAAGCCAAACATATCGTAGCGGATACTAAAGCCAGACCAGAAAGAGAAGATATTAAAGCAGTAGCCAAAGAGTACGATCTTTTAATTATGCCTAGTCCGCCACGGGTGTTGGACTTAGATGCGTTACTTAAAACTAGGGATATTTTGGTTGAGTACGGAACTAATTACAAAGCACTATTAACCATTACGCCTCCACCTAGAAAAAGACCAGGAGGAAGCGAAAAAATACCAAGTAGTAAAGAACAAGAAGCCCGAGAACTTTTAGAAGCAGAAGAGATCCCCGTATTTGTCTCAACAATTTACCAGTACACGGCGATCGAAAAATCCCCTCTGGCTGGAGTAACTGTCGATCAGTATGAAGATAGTTATTCAGATGTAGCTTGGGAATGTTATCAAAATCTAGGCAGGGAGATTTATGATGGCAAAAAATAAGTTGAGTTTGGCAGATCTTAGTCGTCAACGGAAAAAAGTTCTTGAGGAAATTGATGAATCACCTCCGAATTCTAATTTTACTGAAATTGAATCTAGTCAAACTAATGAAGGTCAAACCATTGCGCCCCCTAATTCGGAGGTAACCTCCGAATTCCGACGCACTGAACCCACCATCCAGTTTAAAAATGAGGACGAGGTTGGGGAGAATGGCAAGCGTTCGCCTCAAGTTGAGACAACAGAATCTACTTTGACTGTTAATCGTGACCCCGATATCAATCATTCACCAGTTGAAATCGAAGTTTCAGAAGAAACTAAGAGACCAGGTAGACCGAAAAGCTTGCGTAGCGATCCAAACTATGAAACTACTACTATTTTTCTCCATCGGGGAACTAAAGCTAAAGCTCGTTATCATCTTGCCACCCAAGAACAGAAGCAGGATCTACAAGTTCTCATCAACGAGCTATTAGAGGACTGGGTTACGAAGCGAGAACAAAATAGTGCCAATATATAATTGTGCAATTGTATAAATACATAATTATGTGATGACATAATTATACAATTTTGTAGTGGCATATTTTCGCCTTGGTTCAAACTGTTCCTTCTATAATTATGCAATTTCACAATGGCGCAAATATACAATTATGTACTTATGCCACTATGGAAATATGAAAATGCAAAAACTATCCTAGTAGTCCGTTATCAAATTTCTTCTTACTCTTAGGTCTTCGATAATTTTTTGATTTTGATAACTTAGGATTTTGACCGAAGCCTTTTGATGATTCGTCTGCTTTGGAAGCAGAAAATTCTGGGGCAGCAACTTTTGAGAATTGACTATCACTGCCAACAAGTTCTCTGTATTTTGGACTGGTTCCACATTGGCCAGAAATTTCAGAATGTTAGAAGTGCTGTAGAAGAAGGTGGTAAGGAAACCTTGGAGGGAGTCAAATGGAGCTTATGGCATGGCAAATCTGATGAAGCGTTGACCAAATTGAACAAGCTAATGATGACTGTTACAGATCCAAAGAAACATAAGAAACTCAAGGATTTGAATGACTACCTGAAGAGTAATCAAGCCTACCTCGTCAATTATGAGAAACGAGAGCGAGAGCATCAGGTTTACACCAGTCAAGTAGCGGAATCTCATATCGAATCGATTATCAATTCCCGACACAAGAAAAGTGGAAAAATGCAGTGGACGAGAGAAGGTGCCCATAATGTTCTACAAATCCGAGGGCTTATTGCGAGCAATGAGTGGAGCGATAATTGGCAATCCTCTGTTTTCTCGGCATTAGGAGTAGCTGCTTAAAATAGAGGAAGCTGCAAATATGTTACGCTCCCACAAGTAATTTGGTCGTGCTTTAAAACAATTATTCATAATCTAACTGTAACTATACAATTACAAATAGCCAAAATAGAAAAGTATAATACAGACAAACAACAAGCTAAAAAAGAGAGTAAGCAGAGTATTCAAAAATCGATCCCACCACAGTCTTGTAATACGCAAAAACAGGCTGAATTGATAATAGCCCAAATGCAGTCAGATAAAGCATTACAGCAAACTGATCCCACATTAGTGAAGTGTTTGAGTGGGCTTCCCCCATATCTAGTGTTTAGGACTTATGTATTAACCAATCAAATAATTACCCAGAGACTGGAAGAATTATTGCTTGAGAATGAACCAAAAAAAGAAAGGTCTTCAGAAGCTAAATTTCAAGAAATCGAAGAAGCGAAAAAAGTGAAAAAGTATTTTTATTATGGTCCGACATTAAGTGTAATTAAAGCTTGGCGTTTGTCTTCTAAAAAAAATTTCTATTCAAAAGACCAGGAAAGTGAGGAAGAAAGCTTAAAAGCTGGAGATCAGGTCAAAATTACCAACGATTATCATTCCAGTACTTTAGGAGATGATGACCGAGAAATTTTGGTCTATGTTAAACACGTAGAATCTAAACTTAAGGAAAAATACGTAGTTCCTCTAAAATCTCTGTTGCTCGAAATCTTAGAAGATGAATTTCTGACAATTTAAAGTTAAAGACTTAGCTAAATTGAACAAAAAATCTTTGATTGAGATCTAGATCACCAAAGTAGAAATTGATCATCAGTTATCAAGCAAATAGCATATATTTTCTTGATTTAAATCTATGGTTATTCACTACAAACTTTTCGATCTCTATACCCAAAAATACATTCAAAAAACTCCTGACGAATATCTAGAAGAAGATGTTACAGGCTCACTTTTAGAAATGATCTTGCCACCTGAAGCTAAAAATAAACTGAGCTTGGCAAGCATTGAAATGGGAATGGATGAAGAAATGGTAAGTAATAATCATCCAGAGCCAGATAATAATGTCTTGTTACTTAACCGAGGAGATCGTGGTTTGTATGGGCCACCTGAATATAAGCAATTAATAGAACCTTATTTAGACACGATTAAAGATTACCCCTATCACAGATATCTCAGTAATGAAAATCAAAAAGTATTAACTCAAGCTGTGAAGATTTGGGTGATTGATGATGAACAAGGTGTATCTGGAATTGATTCTGTCACCAATGAACAAGCTCAAACCATTTTAGGCGATTCTCATGGCAAAATTTCTCTGAACTTAGCTAAAGAACTTGTAAGCGATCAAGGTGAAACGACGCAGTTAATCCAACATCGGATGTTAGGGATCGACACTCCCTTCTTTGCTAAGGGAACATTTCAAGCAGGACTAGCTAATACCCTGAAAAAACATGGACTAGAAAACAACACCGAGCTAGCCCAAATCGATATAATTCTGCCCACCTCTTCAATTAAAGGAGCATCTAAATCGAATTTACTGCCTGGGGTACATACAGTACAGGTGCATTTATCCAATCACAAAGAAAGCGTGATTAATAACTACACCATGAGAGCGGTTACTGAAAAATTAGCCAATGATAGTTTTGCTTGGGCTGTAAAACGGCAAGAAGTTGAAATCAACAAACTCAATCAAACTTTTACTAATTCTGAGGCTTTATTTGCTGAATATATCAAGTTTATCGAGCCAAAGGTCAATGCTGATGGAACTCCGTTTGACCCCCAAAAATGGGAAGAATCTGGACGCTGGGAATATATTACTGCTCGTCGAGATTATGAATCTGGGCATTATCAGCTTCTAACTAGCAATGTCTATTCTGCTCAAATGAATGACTTTTACGCATCACGAGCCAGAGGCGCAGCCGAGCTTGAATTTGTAAAAGTTCGAGGTGGAATGATCTATTGCTCTCACGAATTGACTAACAATGAAATCTGTGTTCCCAGTTTAGCTGAAGGCGAAGATGTAGCTGCGGTGCGATCGCCAATTATTAATCTGCAAGATATTGCGATCGTGAAAAACCGTCATATCAGAGATATGTATAACGACGAAGGCAAACTTATGCAAGGGGCAATTATTTGTTCGCCTCAAATGTATGAAAGTCTTATGAATCAATCTCGCAATTTTGTCACCGAACAAACAAAGAAATTGGAAGCAGCAGGAATTGATGTAACTTATCTTTCGCAGCTTAATGCTTTTGAAAAACTGGGAGATAATTCTTTAAAAACATTAGAAGGAGTCGAACGCCAAGAATTTATCGAACAGATGAATGCTTGGCGAGAAGTTTATAACTCTTTAGTAGAAGCTCAGAAGTTAGATAATCCCAATCTACAAAAATTAGAACCAATTAGGTTAGATACATTTACTGCGATCTTAGCTGCTGACTTTGACGGCGATAATATTGCGATTGTGCCTCGCTCTCAGTATCCTGAGTTGGTAGCAGGAATTGAAGAAAGAATTGCCGAAGCTGATAGCTATACAGTTAAGCTAGACAAAATTAAAGTAGATGGCAATGAAAATTTAGCCTCCATCTTAGCCCGCAAAGCAGATCCTTTTATTGTCGGTAAAACAGCTAACTTGACCGAGCAATTGCAGAGTTTGGCTCTTGAATCTCAACGAATTCTTAATCAAGGAGATAAAGGAACTAAGTTAGATTATCTGACTAAAATTGCACCTACTTTCTATTATTTATTGTCTCAACCTACTGGTGAAGAATATAACCAAGCAGAAGCAGCCAAACTAAGAGCTACTTATCGTGACTATACAGTAACTTCAACAGATACTCCCTTAATCAAGCCTAAATTAGTCGCACAATTCGATGTCTATGGTTTGAATAAAGAATTACCAAGCATTCTTAATGGGAACGGGATGGGAGAATCTGAAATAAACCGAGCTTTAGAGCTTTGGCAAGCGGTTTTACTCGATATTAACCAAAAAATTGCTTTAGAAAACCAAATTGCAGTTGATTCCTTTAAATCAGAAAGAAGCGTTGATAACGAACTAGTTGAAGGCTTAACTAGACGATTTGGTTTTCTAAATGATGGACTAAAAAAAGCTCTAGATGATCGTGAATCTTATCGTCAGCAGATTCCTACTATCAATAATGGTGCTACCAATAGATCTTTATTAGTTCATAATGTCAATCAAAATCTAACTAGATTTCAGTTAGAGTCATCAAGTTATGACCGAATTCAAAATTTGTTTCCCAAATTAACTGAAGATAATTCCCAAAATACCGACATTTTACATCAAACTACCAACGCAACGAATGAATATAAACGTTATCGTCAATTAAACCGCAGATATCGAGACAAAGCAACAAACGATAACGGTCCCTCTCTCGTCTTTACTCACAATAATCGTCAAATTGAAGTCTCTAATTTACTCAGTAGCAATAATTCACCCCAAGCTATTCGCAAACGCCTAGAACTATCTAATCAACCTCTAGAATTACGTATCCAAGCGAATCAAAAGACTGGTGCTGCTCACCCATTTGTTGTTGCTTATAAAGCCGAACAAGATAAATGGAAAGTCCTGGGAACTCTCTGTAATGCTTGTCAATCTATGTATGATCTTAAGGAAGAAGAATTAGGAAAGATTGATAAATTTGATTTTGTCACCCCTAATGGACAGCATTTAGCCAAAGTCTACAAGCAACAACAGGATAAGGTAGTAAGTGATTTTCTAGCTGCAATTCCTCCAGACCAAATTGACTTATATGCTGCTGCCACATATCAAACTTTAACCAACTCAGATAGCAAACAAAATAATTTAGCTTTTATGTTTGCTGCTTTTGGTGAAAAAATGGCAGAAGCTGTCCAAAATTTCAAGCTCAAAGATCTCAAATTACATTCTTTAGCCGTTGACAAGATACCTCAAGGCGAAATATCTGTACTAATTGACCGTGATTCTGAGCAGCAAAAGAAATTTGCCGTTTATTTAACTCAAGAAACTGGTGAAGTTAGCAAAGTAGGCATAATTAGTGATGATTCTTTTCATCCACGCTTGGGCGCACAAGCAAAAGCCCAAATTAATTATCAAAACCCTAGCGTCGGCACATTCACTCTTGAGAATGGGTTGACCTTTAGTGCAGGTAAGATGGACAGTCTGGACGCAGCAGGAGAAATTTTCTCAGAAAAAGAACTAGAGATTGAAATAGCCCCAGGCAAAGGTAAACCACAGGCAATTTTGCAGCTAAACGGTCAAACTTTAGGACTGATTGCCCAAAACTCAGCCAACAAACTCGCTTTAGACGGCTTGTTAAATGCAGGACAAGAAATTGTTCTAAATCTCACTTCCAATGGAATTGGTAAGGGAAAAAAAATTACAGGCACAGCCCTAAACGGTAAAGACTCTTTTGACATTGTTCAAAGCTATTTCTATGCTCCCAAAGCTCTTAAAGAACGGGTTTTCAAACAAGAAGAATTCAAGCTAACTGTTGGATTTAGAGAAAGTAAAGCAGATTTAAATGTTTATGCTTATCGTAACGGCAAACGTGAATCAATTGCTTCTCTCGATAGTAATACCCACATTCGGCAGCCCCACAGATGAAATACGAAAGAAATCTCCCAAAAC
>CAYMWC010000257.1:0-8124 GCA_964393695.1 uncultured Pleurocapsa sp. | reverse complement strand
TCTCTATTTTCTGCATAGAACTAAATTCCCATTTTTTCCAAAATGAGAATTGCTGCCCCCGTAAAAATAACGCTGTACTTAGTTTTCTTCTCAAACGTAGCAGTTTGAACAACCTCAGTAACCCGACGACCTGTAACCACAGCTAATCCTGCTGCAATCTCCGACCACTCTTCACTCTTGAGTAAAGAAATGGCTCTTTGAACTATTGCATTACTGTTAGAGATAAATTTGGTGGTTCTTTCAGCAAGGCGATCGCTATTGCGGTTATTAATCTCAGTCCAAATTTCTTAAGAATCAAGATAAATTGAGTACAGTACAGGGTAAAAGAGCGTGTGGCGAAGCCTAGCCTTTGGCATCGCTCTTTCTCCCCAGTCCAACTAAAATAAGAAGATGATTCTCTCACCCAAACCCCCAGGGCTGTTGTGGATGGTGCGAGGGGTCGCGCCTGTGGTAGCCGAAGAGTAGTCAAACTTTGTCGCACCATCCATCCGCAAAAGCCAACAGCCTCAAATAAAGTCAATTTTCTAAATTAATACAATCGATAAAGTCTTGATTTTTATCGGGAAAATCAACAAATGGTACTTGAACAAAAGAGACTTTGTTGCCTATCCTTAGATATCCTTCCATATTTTCTAAGTATTGCATTTGAGTCGGAAGAACAGCAAAACTTTCAGAAATTTCTTCAACCATAGTGAGAGTTTTAGAGGCAGGAGATTTAAAGTTAGCAGCAGTTTTAGCAATGTTAGTTTTATATCGAAGTTTCTCAACTTTTCCAATAGTTTTTGCCATAACTTCTGCGGTATCAGAATCGTTACAGTGTAGCATCAGTTTGGTACGAATACCTTGAAGTAAGATGCTAGTATTTTCTCTGCCATAAATTTTAGTCATTTGGGCTTGAGTTTGAGTACCTAAAAAAGGGCAAGCCTTGAACTTTCTACCTTCACTTAGTAATACATCCAAGCTAGTCAAACGATTTAAAGAACCAAGTTCGTCAATTATAATAGCCGTTTTTAACTTTCTGTTTTGATTGGATATTAAACCTTTGAGCATGAGTTCAAACAAAGCACTATGGAGTGGTTTTAAAACTGAGGTGTCATTGGCTTTTAAAGTTATAAAAATCCATCTAGGATCATCATTTATTGCCCAATCATAAAAACTAAGTTTGTTCTCTTTTGAATTAACAAGATAGCGATAAAATCTACAATAGTTTTTGAGAGTTGAAATAACAGAACTAGCTAGTTTGAGTTCGGCTACATAAGTAGCAGCATTGGTGTTGGCTAAAAATTTTTGTAACCTTTCATAATCCCAAAGTAGCACATTAGATACTTGCTGATTGTTCTTGGCTTTGCGAAAAATTTCGGTCATGACCGCATTACCAGCATATTGGAAGTAAGAAGCTGCATCTTGTTTACCATCCAAAGGAAGAGGATAAGTTTTGCGGATCTGTTTCAATCATTACTCCATCTGGAGAGTGATAAACTCTTTGTTCATCAGTATTAGAACTCACGCCTAAATCGATTACCAAGTGATTTGCCGAACTTGCAATGTTAAATAAAATATTGTCATTGAGGGACACCGAAGGCTGAATATTTTCACTCTGTATGTTTGGCGATACTTGTACTTTAGATATGCCATTTGGCTGTTGGTTAGATTCCATATCTAGATAAGGATTGGTTTTCACTTTTATATTCTGGCTCAAAAGGTGATCAGATGTATAAACAGTAAGCTTTTCCTCAGTTTTTGATGCTACTGAATATATATCTTGCTGAAATGATTGTTTGGATTTATCTGTAGAAGGGTAGTATATACAGCTATCAATTTTTTTACCTTGATACTTATTTAGAGTATTAACATAATTATATTCCGACAAAAATAAGTTATCAGCTTTAACAATATTTTTTTGTCCTTTAGTTTTAATAGTAATTTTTTGCTTGTCTTTAATGTCGGTAATGACAAACGATTGACCAGCAGATACTTGCTTACCGTTTATATATTGACTACGGTTAAATCGCATTTTCTCACCAATTCGCAATTCTCGTCGTTCGACTTTGAATACTTCTCGATTTTGATATCGATTGATCGGTAATTCCCTTAAATTATTAAAGCGATCGCTCAAATGTAAGACTCTGTTCTTTTCATCAATCTTAATAACTTTATAAAGATGCTGGTTACTAAACAGAGCATTGGAGCGATTAAATTTAATCGCGTCCCCAACTTGATAATTTTGTGGATTAGTAATGTCAGGTTTGGTTAAATTCTTAGACTGTAAGACAACTGTGTTGGTAGCCTCAGCACTTAGTTTGTTTTGTTGAATAAGTCTTTGTCTTATTTGTGAAGTTAATTTAAACTCATCTGGTTGGGTGTCAGTTAAGATGACAGTATGAGATTGCTTTCTATCTTCTAGATGTAAATAATTGTCAACGGTTTGTGATATTCGATTGTGAGCATCAGAAATTTCATGAACAGAGAATTTTTCCCGATTAAGTTCTACCCCCCTAGAAGCTGTTTGACGATTTTCTGCTCTTTGTTTAACTCTTTCAATACGATATAAATCTATGGTGGTTAGCTTTTCGTTCTTAGTCGGTATGAGACTTGGATGCTGTTTTATGTCGTGTTGTAATTGGTCTAATTGATGTTGACCTTGGGCTTGGATTAATACTTCCTTTAATAATTCGTGTTGAGAGAACTGAGTTTTACCATCACGTTCAGATAGGGTTTTAATAGATTTGTCGATTAATTCGGAGCGCGAAAAAAGTTGGCGATTGTTCGCGCTGTAGTGTTCGACAGAGATATTTAGAGTACTCAATTTGTGCTGCCAAGATTCTTTTTGTGTAATTCGCTCAATAGCATTGACATATTTTTTGCTGTTTCGAGTAGAGACACAAGCTCTCGCTTTAGTTTTAGCATCGCTATTTTCGCCAGCCATGTTGATTATTTCGGCTCTGCGAGAACTAAATTGTTTTAGTTGGCTGCTTTCAAATCCTGCAACATCAAATGTTCCATCCTGATTCCAATTGATAGAATATCCTAATTCCATTAATTGTTGACTTAATTCGTGGTGATACACCATTCCTATGGCGATTCGCTGCTGATAAAGTTGGCGATTATCCATCGCACGCCACTTGCCATCTTCTGCTTGAGTTTGGTTAAAAATCACACAATGACTGTGTAAATTTGGCTCTAAATTTCGGCTTTGGTGGTGCTGGAAAATAGCTACCATCATGTTTTTTGTTTGTAGACTAATTCTACCTCCTGCCCCCGTCCTGGTAAAAATACAATTTTGCTCAATGTATTCTAAAGCTCGATTAACTGCCATTGAGTGCGCTTTGATAATTTGTTCATTGCCCAAAACTAAGGCAAGAAGAGATACGGATTTAGGAGCAGAAAAAGTCAAGTCTCTTCCTGGTCTGGAGTTTTTATTAGATAGTTGTCGTCGCAGGTTATTGCCAAAATTATCTAAACCCCTGTAAACATTTTGATAATCACCAGAGTTAACTTGACCGATGAGTCCAAGATTGACTGAACCTTGACCAAACCACCTGCTATTCGCTACGGTTTGATTTTTGGTTACAAAATTTTCTTCCGCATAATCGATCAGATTTGAGTATGGACTTCCGATTGAACAAACCATTTTGCTGTAGAGTATGATTTTCAAATATTATTTTGACCTTTATTGAAATCTTCCTTCAACTCCCTAACAATTTTTAACAATAAATAATTATGTTCAATTGTTTGTCTAATAATTGTTTTACGTTCCTAAAAAACGGCTGTTTAATTCACAAAAATTTTTGTAAGTGCGTAATGTGTGAGGGTCAAATATAGGTGACAACCAGGGTGAAAAAATTATTCGATATTTAGGACGCAACTGCATCTATGCAAATTAAAACTTTGTGTTGAATAAGAGAAAATTAAAATCTACTTGTTTCAAATAGCTAAAAGTTGGCATAATATTTGGAAACAAGAGTTTAAATGAGCCGTATAACGGATCTCTTTCATACATTCAAGGTCAGCCCTAATCAACAATCCCGTTTCTGACGGCGTTGTTGCCAAGCAAACCCTACGAACTCGAAGTCCATTCAGCCGAAAAAAGAGATGAATGCTGATTTTAATTATTTTGAAAAACAAGTAGCTCAAAAAGTCAAACAAGTAAAACCCAAATCAAAACAGCGTGGCTATGCCAAAAAATTAGTAGCAAAAATGTTTACTGTAATCGAAGAGTCTTTGAACGGAGGTTGTGATTATGATGATATTGCTACGGCAATCTCAGAAACGAACGTTAAAATAAGTCCGAGTACTTTAAGACGATACCATTTAGCAAATCGAAAAGAGCTAGGATACGCAACTCTACCTCAACAAGAGGTGGTAGATGAAAGCAGCAAAAAAGCTCAAATAATTTATAAGCAACACGAAAGGGAGAAAATCTTGCCGTTGATTTCTCGTGAACAAAACAATCAACTTCAAACTCAAGCTACCGAATCAACTAGTCATGAAAGAGAGCCAAGTAAACTTGTCGATAGATTGAGATTATCAGATTCATCATTATCGGACGCTGATTTTTTTGATAGTGACGATGATCCGAGTGATTTTGTCAAACCATATATAAGACGAGGAAATTAAATATGCCAACAATTCATTTTATTGATGGAGAAAAAGGGGGGGTAGGCAAGTCCTTCGTCGCTAGGGCAATGATTCAATACGCACTTGATCGCAATCAAACATTTATTGCAGTCGAAGCAGACAGAATGAATCCTGATGTTGCTAACGTTTATAAAGATGTTTGTAAACACGCAATTTTTACCGAAAATGAGAAAGAAATTGGCAGAGCTGACCGAATTTTTGAGTTGGCAACTCGCAAACCAGTGATTGTCAGTCTTCGTGCTTCATATAAAACATTGCTCGGTGAGATTTTAGCTGCCAATGTTGAAATAGAAGAAAAAATTCATGATGCGACAAATGAGTTAATCCAAATTCAGTCTGAGATTAAGGCAGATAGAGAAACAAATATCAAACTCATGAAAGCTTTAATTGAAGGAGTGGGGAAAACGAATAGTGATTTATTTGAGCTTAATTCTCAAATTCAGAAATCTATATCTAGTTGGAAAAAAACCAGATTTCAAGGAATTAAAAAATGGATAATTCCATCTGTAGCAATACTTTCAGGATTTTCAATTATTCTGATTGGCGTAATCGGCTTGAATTTTCTAGAAACGCCAAAAAGTGAACAATCAAGTTCAAAACGATCTCAGTACCTATCATACGAATAACCTAAAAAAATCTTTGGTCATTTGCTCGTTAATTTTTTGTGAAATAATTAATTTCTTTAAAGAAAGTTTCTTTTACTCTTTGCTCACTTTATAGGCAGGGGAATTTGATTCTAGTTAATTAAAGTTAATTATCAAAGTCATGGATAATAAAATCGATATAGATAGTTACAGCCAAGGTATTATCTGTCGCAATAATTGGATATTCATCCACTATACTCATCAAGAAAATAAAGTAGAAGATGGAGAAGCTTTATTTTCCTTTGATACCAAAGGATTGAGAGATGTAGTTTTTGTTGTGGGCTATGAAGATATTGATGAATATTTATTTTCCCAACAACAAACACCGATTTTCAGTAGAAAGTGTTTCACCAAAGTGCCAAATAATGAGCAGATAATCCAACTCAGACTACCCTCGTTGAGGATTTCTCTGAGTTCAAAACAAGTATCAAATTTAATCGAAGTTTTAGCTGCTTTTCAGGAAACTTTGGAAAATAAGCTTGTCGTTGAGCAGCAAAAAGCGACGCTTGAAAAGATAGTATCAGAGGCAGGGGTAGAAGCAGAGATCAAATTTGTAGTCAGAGTCGATGATAGCCGTGAGTCGGAGAAAAGCGAATTTGAACAGATTTTTGAACAGATTGATGATCTCGTGGCGCACAAAAGCAAATTGATACTTTCGCCAAACCCTGAAATTATCAGCTTAAAAGAAAAACGGCTGCTCGAAACTCTTGGTAATCAAGAACAAGTGTGCTTGAATTATCTTCAAGATTTATTTGATGTGTCTTCTCAGGCGATGAGCAGACATTACGAAACACTTGTTTTGTTGTTAGGTTTGTTTTTTTTGGAAATAGCAATACGGACTGAGCATTTCGGCGTTATTGTTTTTGTTTATTCCTTTTTGATTCTTTGGTTTGTTGTACGGAATATAATTCTCGAAAGATTGACACTCAATGCTATTGAGAATATTTATGAGTTGATTGAAATAAAAGCGTGAAGCGAAAGAAAAGGAGGTAGAAGTAGATTCATGGTACTGATGAAATGTCGAACCCACATTACTCAGGTTTCGGGTAATTAATTCTGAACTTCTCATAATTCCGTGAAGCGGTAATACGGGCGATCGCCCTACTTCCCCAACCAAACTAAAATAGTAGGTACAAAATAAAGCTATTCCTATTCCCATTGCGCTCGCTACCACGCCTAAATAAGTAAGAGGCGGAAATATTAACTGTTTGACGGGCAACCATAAATGCAATCCAATCATGGACATAATTGACAGCAAAAACCAAACAGGAGGCAAAACTTTCTGGCGATTCATTCGAGGTCAATTGAAAGCATCGAGAAGAAAAGTTGACTTTGATTAATGAGAAAATTCGGAGATGCGATCGCCTGAATAATAATTGTGGCGGTAGTCCTAAAGATATAAGGATGAATTGTAGTGATGTATGAAATACCATATAGCTCCGATGTGATTTTCTACTTTTTTAGAAAAAGACAAAGTTTCTCTAACCAAGCGTGAAACTCTTTGGCGTAAGGTATTATTAAATCTCTCAATATAGTTAGTTAAACCTGTTTCTTTTCTCACGGCTTTGTGTCTTGAATTGGGAAAAACTTGGGCATAAGCAGCCCAAAAATCAGTATAAGCCAATGCACATTGTCGATAAACTCCAGGGAGTGAATTCCATAATCCTCTAGCTCCAGTTTCACTCCGATCTCCAATGTAAACACCGACAATTTCTCTAGTCTTGACGGAAGAGTGCTAACCAAATCCATTGTTGATTATCTTTATTGCCGACAAATGACCATGCTTCATCGCATTGAATAGTTAATTTACCTTGAGGCTTTTCGGATACTTTAACTTCTTTAGGAATCTGATGATACTTGGCATTAACGTAATCTTGTAACCATTTTTCTGATACACTAGTAACTCTAGCTATTCCAGCTAAGGAAATCTTTTCTAGTAACAAGCTATCAATAAGTTTTTTAGTTTTTTCAGTAATATATTTTTTGGTAGGATTTTCGATAAATTGTCGGTCACAATTTTGACATTTATAATTTTGTTGGCCATTATGAATTTTGCCGTTTTTTGAAATTTGGCTACTTTGACATTCTGGGCAAGTTAGGTAATTATCTAACATTGAGAACTATAAATAATTATTTATCATAAATTATAATTATAGCTTTAAGAGGTGATTGAAAGTTTAGAGCATAGTAAATAAGGTAAAAATACAGAAGCAAATTATTTTACATCTGAGAGCTAAACTGATACTTTCATGTAAAATCATAAGAGTTTACTTACATATTTAGTACTACCAAAATCTATTAATATTTGCCTTGGAGAGAACTAATTTCTTTGTACATTCCTAGTTTTTTCAACTTGTCTTTGTTGTAGGATTCTGGTCCTAAAACTGTCAAGTATTTTTGATAGCCTACATCTTTGTAAAACTTCCATTTTTGATCCCCTCTGATTTCAATAGATACGGTGTCATCATTGAATCCATAATCGCGGAGATCGTCTGATTTCTCGCGGTTATCGTAGAAGTTTTTAAGATAATTTAACTACTTTTGGAGAAAAAAATAGAAAATAGTAGAAATAAATGTAAACTATGTCGAAAATTAGTGCTTGAAGCACTACGAGCAATTGAATATGGCGAGTTTAGTTAATGCGCTTGTATAGAATTACCAAAGAAAAATATTTAAACAACCTAACAGGAAAAGGTAAGTCATTTTTAGATGGCGCGCGATGGAATAACCCAGGCATACCAGTACTTTATTTCGCCTCCTCTGCCAGTGTAGCTTTACTAGAAATGGCCTGGTTCTAACGGATTTTGTGGGTAGTATAAATACTCAGGATAATTGAGCTTGA
>CAYMWC010000256.1:0-8125 GCA_964393695.1 uncultured Pleurocapsa sp. | reverse complement strand
TAAGCTCTTTCAACCATAGCTCACATTTTACCACATTTATTGTAAACAACTTAAACATGGGCTGGCATTCCTCTCACCACCAAGCTGAGTACAGCTATGGTGGGAGTCTCCTCCCAGAAATCAGATGAGAGGATAGCGATCGCTCTTAAAATAATAGAGGTGAAATGATGACCAGTCACCAGGGGCACTCTCCCAGAAAGAAACATCCTCTAGTCAAGGCAATACATACTGTTATTAAAGGAAGAGCGCGCTATAAGGTAGCAGGACTGAGAAGTTCAAAGTCTCTGCAACAGTACCTTGAATTGAGATTAGCGGCAGAAGATTCAATTAGTCATGTTGCTGCTAACCCTAATAGTGGGAACATATTAGTCTTTTTTCTGTCAGACTGTAGTTGGAGAGCGATCGCCTTAACCATCGAATGCATAGTTCTAGACTATCGAAAACAACCGAAAAATTGTTTGAGAGCAAGCCAGTCAACATACTCAACAGTCGCGATTGCTAAAACACAACTAGCCAGCATCAAAAGAGAGAGTAAGCTGGCAATTTATATGAGCGCATCTACTCAGGAGCAAAAAACTAAACTCTGGCATCTTCTGAAAACAGAAACGATTGTGGCTGAGTTTGAAACCTCGGCTAGTTGGGGTTTATCCTCTCAAGCTGTTAGTTTACAACTACAAAAATACGGACTCAATGTTTTACCCGAAACTGCTCCTCGATCGCGATTCGGCATTTTTATCGACCAGTTCAAATCAGTACCAGTGCTACTCCTCAGCATAGCTGCTGGTCTTTCTCTAGCTACTGGAGGCTTGGTAGATGCCATAGTAATTATGGGAGTTGTCGTCATCAATGCCGCGATCGGTTACGCCACAGAAAGTCAGTCAGAGGGAATTATTAACTCTCTCAAGCATCTAGTCAAACCTTCAGCAGTGGTATTTCGAGAAGGGAAACTGACAGAAATTAGTGCCGCAGAAATTGTCTTAGGCGATCTTCTGGTACTTAAACCTGGGAGTTATGTAGCCGCCGATGCCAGAGTCGTTGAGTCTTCTCATCTCAGCGTCGATGAATCTGCTTTGACGGGAGAGAGTATGCCCACGAGCAAGAATCCAGAACCTCTGACTCAGCCCGATGTACCGTTAGGCGATCGCGCCAACATGGTTTACATGGGAACTTTGGTGACAGGAGGACAAGGGTTAGCGGTTGTCGTCGCCACAGGCAAATATACGGAAATGGGTCGCATTCAAAGCTTAGTAGGAACGGCTATCCTGCCAGAAACGCCGATGCAAAAACAACTTGATCGGGCTGGTACTCAACTAGTTTTGTTATCCAGTGCAGTTTGCGGCGCGATCTTTGGTATTGGACTTTTGCGGGGTTATGGGTTGTTGGAAATGCTCAAAACCTCTATTTCTTTAGCAGTAGCAGCAGTACCCGAAGGTTTGCCAGCAGTGGCGACCACTACCCTAGCCCTGGGCATTCAAGAGATGCGTAAGCAGAAAGTTTTGATCCGTCGTCTCGATGCAGTAGAAGCACTTGGTTCGATTCAATCTCTCTGTCTGGATAAAACTGGCACTTTGACAGCAAATAAAATGACAGTAGTAGAGATTAGTGCATACAGCAAGCGAATTCAGGTTGAAGAAGGTCAATTAATAAACGGTCGAGAAGTAATTAATCCCTATACTTGCGAGCCACTGTTAAAGCTGATTCATGTTGTCGTTCTCTGCAACGAAAGTCAAATTAACGGTAAAGCAGATGAGTATATGCTTAGAGGTTCTGCAACCGAAAATGCTCTAATCGAATTAGCGATCGCCCAAGGGGTTGATGTCAAAGAGGTTAGAGAGCAACATCAACTCTTAAAAATCCATCATCGCAGTGAAGGTCAAAACTACATGAAGACTCTTCACCATACCCTTCAAGAGAAAAAATTGGTTGCAGTCAAAGGCAGTCCCAATGAAGTTTTAGACCTCTGTAACTGGCAAATTGAAGATAACAACGTTATTGCACTCACTGAAGAAAAAAGAGCAGCGATCGAAGCGGAAAATGAACGCATGGCAGGAAAGGCACTGAGAGTTTTAGGGGTCGCTTACGGACACACAGATAACCCAGAGGACACCAACGAGCAAGAAAACTTAGTTTGGCTCGGTTTAGTGGGTATGGCAGATCCAATTCGCAAAGGAGTCAAGGAAGTAGTCAAAGTCTTTCATGGGGCTGGTATCGATACAATTATGATTACAGGCGATCAAAGTCCTACTGCTTATGCGATCGGCAAAGAATTAAATTTAAGCCAAAACCAACATCTAGAAATCCTCGATTCCACCAACCTCAGTAACCTCGACCCTGAAGTGATGAAGGGACTGTGCGCCCACGTCCGCGTCTTTGCTAGAATTAGTCCCGCTCACAAACTCCAGGTCGTCCAGGCACTACAACAAGCAGGAAAAGTGGTTGCCATGACTGGAGATGGCATTAACGACGCTCCCGCACTAAAAGCGGCTGAAGTTGGGATTGCTATGGGTAATACAGGAACCGATGTCGCTCGCGAAGTGGCTGATGTGGTGCTAGAAGACGACGACTTAGAGACAATGGCGATCGCGATCGCTCGAGGACGTACTATTTACAACAATATCCGCAAATCTGTCCATTTTCTCCTCTCTACTAACTTAAGCGAAATCTTGGTGATGTTGAGTGCCAATACTCTAGGCATCGGTCAACCTCTCAACGCCATGCAACTCCTCTGGCTCAATCTAGTTACAGATATCTTCCCTGGACTCGCTCTCGCCTTAGAACCAGCAGAACCAGACGTACTCAGTCAGCCACCCCGCGATCCTAACGAAGCGATCGTTCCTAAATCTGAATTTAAGCGCATTACTTTTGAAGCAGCAATCATCTCTACTAGTAGCCTTGGTGCTTATAGTTACGGCATCATGCGTTATGGTATCAGTCCCCAAGCAAGCACGATCGCTTTTATGAGTCTGACTTTGGGACAGCTTTTACACGCCATCAGTTGTCGTTCGCGCAGTCACAGTATATTTAGCCAAGAAAAACTACCTGCCAATCAATACTTAGTTTATGCTCTAGGCGGCTCTTTCGGTCTGCAACTATTATCCGCAGCCGTACCAGGTTTGAGGTATCTACTCAAACTCGCACCTATCAATCTTGTCGATGGAGTTGTCATTGCTTCTACTGCGCTGCTTCCTTTGTTAGTTAATGAAGGAACGAAAGTAGGGAATAGGGAACAGAGAATAGGGAACAACGACACTTTGTACTCTGACTATACACTTTTAGCGAGGTCGCCTCGCCAAAACAGCGATCGCCAGGAAACCTACAGCAACGGCTCTCTATCTAAGGAGGAAACGTCCTCATCCGAGCCTCCTCAACATAGCGACATAGATTCGCCCCGAATGTGCCTTGAGAACAAGAAGAATGAAGTGGATCAGGGAGACAAAATAGACAAGCTCAACAAAGTCAATGATGAGAAAAAAGGAGTTAAGCGGAAAAAAGGCCAAAAAAAGGCTAAACGACACCAGAAACATCAAAGGAACAAGCCAAGGAAGATGAACAAGAAATGAACCATCAACCATGAACTATGAACTATGAACTATGAACTATGAAAAAAGATTTTATGTTCACTTCTGAGTCCGTTACCGAAGGACATCCAGATAAACTATGCGATCGAATTAGTGACGCGATCGTCGATAATTTTTTACAGGGCGATCCCTATGCTAGAGCAAGCGTCGAATGTGCGGTATCGACCGCGATCGTCTTTATTTCCGCTCGGTTTGAAGCCGATACCATTGTCGATTTCACTAAAATTGCCAGAAAAGTTATCAAACAAGTTGGTTACGATCGACCTGATTTTAATAGCAAGACTTGTAGCATTATCACCAGCCTCCAAGAACTACCTTCTAATGAATATCGCCATATAAATGAAAAACAACTATCAGAAGAAGAGATCGAACAAATTTCTGTTAAGGATCAAGTAACTGTTTTTGGTTTTGCTTGCAACCAAACTGCTGCTTTAATGCCCCTGCCGATTTGGCTAGCACACCAACTAGCTAGAAGATTGAGCGTGGTTAGGAGCGAAAATATCCTTGCCTATCTCGCTCCCGATGGCAAAACTCAAGTAGGAGTGGAATATCGCGATCGCCGACCGAATAGAATCCACAGCATTACGATCGTTCCCAGTTTGAATCAGGAAATGACCTCAAGTAAAACTAATTTCCAAAAAATTGAAGACGATCTTCGAGAGACAGTCATTGATGTTGTCTTCCAGAATGAAGAAATTATGCCTGACGAACAAACTAGAATCTATATAGATCTAAATGACTCCTTCTTGGTGGGAGGACCTTCGGTTCATTCTGGATTAACTGGTAGAAAAAATGCGATCGATACCTACGGCGAATATGCCCGTCACAGTGGTGCAGCACTTAGTGGCAAAGATCCCACCAGAATCGATCGCATCGGTGCTTACGTTGCTCGTTATGCTGCTAAAAATATCGTCGCCGCAGGTTTGGCAGATGAATGCGAGGTACAACTCAGTTACTCGATCGGACTATCTCGACCTGTCAGCATTCAAGTAGAAACCTTTGGAACTGGTAAAATACTTGATGACGAAATCGCAACTCTATTAGAGAAGCATTTTGATTTTCGTTTAGCTGGAATCATCAAACAGTTTAATTTAAGATTTCTACCCAGTCTCATCAAAGGTGGATTTTATAAAAGATTGGCTGCCTACGGACATATGGGTAGAACCGATTTAGGGTTAATTCCTTGGGAAGAAATAGATAAGGCGATCGTTTTTTAAAACTATAAATAACTTTTGAGACTTAAAATCATGAATAAGAGAAATTTTGCCACCATAGACGGGAATGAAGCAGTTGCCCGCGTCGCCTATCAACTCAACGAAGTTATTGCTATTTATCCGATTACCCCTGCATCGCCGATGGCTGAATGGGCAGATGCTTGGATGTCTGAAAGTCGTCCCAATCTTTGGGAAACCGTTCCAGAAGTTGTAGAAATGCAATCAGAAGCAGGTGCAGCGGGTGTCGTTCACGGTGCATTACAAACGGGATCGATAACGACAACTTTTACGGCATCTCAGGGATTGTTGTTAATGATTCCCAACCTCTACAAAATTGCTGGAGAATTAACCCCCTGTGTCATTCACGTAGCAGCGCGATCGCTTGCTGCTCAAGGACTATCTATCTTTGGCGATCACAGTGACGTGATGGCTGTGCGATCGACAGGATTTGCTTTGTTGTGTTCGGCATCGGTACAGGAAGCCCAAGATTTGGCTTTAATTGCGCAAGCAGCTACTTTTAAGGCGAGAATTCCTTTCATTCACTTCTTCGATGGCTTCCGCACTTCCCACGAAGTTCAGAAAGTGGAATTACTCGAAGATAGCGATCTAAAAGCAATGATCGATGAAGAGTTAATACTGGCACATCGATCGCGCGCCCTAACTCCTGATCGCCCAGTCTTACGCGGAACGGCACAAAATCCCGATGTCTACTTCCAAGCCAGAGAAACCGTCAATCCTTTCTACAATGACTGTCCCAACATCGTGCAAGAAGCAATGGATGAATTCGGTCAACTGATGGGACGCAACTATCAGCTTTATGAATATCATGGCGCAGCCGATGCAGACAGAGTTATCGTGCTGATGGGTTCTGGTTGCGAAGCCGTACACGAAACCGTCGATTATTTGAAAAATCGAGGTGAAAAAGTCGGCGTACTGAAAGTTCGGCTATACCGTCCTTTCGATGTGAAACGATTTGTTGCAGCTTTGCCTAAGACAGTTAAAGCGATCGCCGTCCTTGATCGCACCAAAGAACCAGGTTCGGCTGGCGAACCATTATATTTGGACGTAGTTAATGCTTTGCATGAATATGCAGAGGAAAAGATCGATATAAAATCTCCCCCCGTCTCCCCGTCTCCTAGTCTCCCCATCCCCCCACACCCCGTTATCGTCGGTGGACGTTATGGATTATCTTCTAAAGAATTCAACCCAGCCATGATTAAAGGCGTTTTTGATAATTTAGCCTTAGATAAACCTAAAAATCACTTTACCATCGGAATTAACGACGATCTCAGCCATACATCCTTGGAATACGATCGCAACTTCTCGATCGAACCAGATAGTGTCGTGCGGGCAATGTTTTATGGTTTGGGTTCGGATGGAACGGTAGGGGCAAATAAAAACTCGATTAAAATTATCGGTGAAGAAACAGATAATTACGCTCAAGGTTACTTCGTTTACGACTCGAAAAAATCTGGTGCAGTGACGGTTTCCCATTTGCGTTTTGGTTCGCAACCAATTCGCTCAACCTATTTAATTGATCGCGCTAACTTTGTTGGTTGTCATCAGTGGAATTTTTTAGAAAAACTAGACGTACTCAAACAGGCAGCAGATGAGGCAACCTTTTTACTCAATAGTCCCTACTCCGTAGATCAAGTTTGGCAGCAATTACCGATCGAAGTCCAAGAGGAAATCGTTCGCAAGAATTTAAAACTCTACATCATCGATGCCAATAAAGTTGCCCGCGAAAGCGGTATGGCAGGAAGAATTAATACAGTAATGCAAGTATGCTTCTTCGCTTTGGCTGGAATTTTGCCCCAAGAAGAAGCGATCGCTCAAATTAAAAAGGCGATCGTCAAAACCTACGGCAAAAAAGGACAACAAATCGTTCAGATGAATTTAAAAGCTGTCGATAATACTCTCGATAATCTATTTGCTGTAGTGGCGAATGGCTATTCACCCATCCAAAGCGACATTCAAAGACTTCCTGCCATATCTTCTAATGCCCCCGAATTTGTTAGAGAAGTCGAAGGAAAAATGTTAGTCCGAGAAGGCGATGATTTACCTGTTAGCATTCTCCCCTGTGACGGTACTTATCCGACAGGAACATCAAAATGGGAAAAACGCAATATTGCCCAATTTATTCCCGTTTGGGATGCCGATGTTTGCGTTCAATGCGGTAAATGTGTAATGGTTTGCCCCCACGCAGTCATTCGGGCTAAAGCTTATGAACCTGTACAATTAGCCAACGCGCCAGCTACTTTTAAATCGGCAGATGCGCGAGATAAAGATTTTGCGGGAGAACGCTTCACTATTCAAGTTGCACCAGAAGACTGTACTGGATGCGGAATCTGCGTTGATGTTTGTCCTGCTAAAAATAAATCGATCGCTTCGCGCAAGGCGATTAATATGGAATCTCAATTACCATTACGAGAAAGCGAAAAAGAAAACTGGGAGTTCTTCCTGAATTTACCCAATCCCGATCGCCTTCATCTCAAATTAAATCAAATTCGCCAACAACAAATGCAAGAACCATTATTTGAATTTTCTGGTGCTTGTGCGGGATGTGGTGAAACACCCTATTTAAAATTGCTAACTCAATTATTCGGCGATCGCTCCGTAGTTGCTAACGCTACAGGTTGTTCTTCTATTTATGGTGGCAACTTACCGACAACACCTTGGAGTAAAAACGCTGAAGGAAGAGGTGTTGCTTGGTCGAACTCCCTATTTGAAGATAACGCCGAATTCGGTCTTGGTTTCCGCGTTTCAATCGACAAACAAGCCAAATTTGCTAGAGAATTACTAAATAAATTACGTGGAGAAATCGACGAAAATCTAGTTACTCAAATACTCAATGCCGAACAAAAAACCGAAGCCGATATTTGGGAACAACGCGATCGAGTCGTATCCCTAAAACAAAGACTGCAAGGAATTAATTCCCCCCAAGCAAAACAATTATTGAGTCTAGCCGATTATCTAGTCAAAAAATCCGTTTGGATCGTTGGTGGTGATGGTTGGGCATATGATATCGGTTATGGCGGTTTAGATCACGTCTTGGCAAGCGGTAAAAATGTCAACATTCTCGTCATGGATACAGAAGTTTACTCTAACACTGGCGGTCAATCTTCCAAAGCAACTCCCAAGGGTGCAGTAGCCAAATTTGCCGCAGGTGGAAAACCAGCAGCCAAGAAAGATTTGGGTATGATGGCAATGATTTACGGTAACGTCTATGTGGCTAGCGTCGCTATGGGTGCAAAAGACGAACACACGCTGCGAGCATTTTTAGAAGCAGAAGCTTATGATGGCCCTTCCCTCATTATTGCCTACAGTCACTGT
>CAYMWC010000255.1:0-8146 GCA_964393695.1 uncultured Pleurocapsa sp. | reverse complement strand
TGCTAACTGCTTCTGAGCTAAATTCTTCTGAATCCTCCTCAGCCATCAATTCACCCATGAAGTTATCAGGTTCAGCTTCTTCTGTAGGAACTGGTTTTAAATTGTTTAATATTTCTAGTTCAGTTTCATCTATGGAACTAATTAAATTTTCCACTTGTTCGACTATTGCATCTGATGTCGTTTGCTCTTCACTTAACTCAAAATCAGATTTTTCATCAATGACATTTACTATTACTTCTGATTGAGATTCATTTATATTGTCTAAGTCTTCAGATGCTTTCTGTTCAAACATTACAAGCTCAGATTCATCAAATGACCCAATTAGCTGATCTACAGATTCGCTCTCTAAATTCTTATCATTCTTATTGGCTTCTGATTGTTCCGAAAAATTTGTAAATGAATTAATGTCTTGTCTGAGATTTTGTTCTGGTTCATCTGCTGTTTCATAAGTTAATACTTCGCTATTAAGTGTTTCTGACTCGAATTCTAATGTTGTTTGCTCTGTGTTTGAAGTGTATTTTTCTGCTTCAACATCAAAATTAGCTAAACTTTCTTCAATCGGTGCTATTACTTGTTCTAATTGCTCATGTTTGAAAGATAGAGCTTCTACTTTTATTTGTAAATTATCTTTTTCTAATTCTAGATTTTGTTTTTGAGTTTCTAAATTAGATATGTAGCTATTTAATTCTTCTTCTTGTTTTTGAATTGATACAAGCTCATTTTTAACTGTTTCTATTTCTTGTTTTTGAGATTGTATTTCCTCAGTCCAATTGTTGTATTCTGTTTCTAATTGTAGCTTTTGATTATTTAGATCAGAAATTATACTTAATAGCTGATTTTGTTCAGTTTGTAGCGAATTAATATCAGCTTCGATTGCCTGCATTTTCGCAGTGGTTTCATTTACAGATTGTTGTAATTGTAATTCTTGACTACGAAGTTCTGATATTTGAATATCTGATGAGTCATTATCTTGCTGATTCTGAGAATCTTTTTTATTGTTGGCAACTAAAGCTCCAGCTACACAAGCCATAGAGCCTGCTGCACCCGCACCCATTAAGGCTTTTTGGATGTTGTTGTTATCTTTAACTAACATTCCAATACCAAAGGTAGCACCAAAAGCAAGGGAACTTAGCAGAATTTTATTAACAATTTTTGCTGATTCCATTTTATGTAAATTCAATATAAGTTAACTTATCAAAGAAGTTGTGTTTTCAGGCTCGTAGCTGGTTTTAACTACTGTACTTTGGCATACTTAGCAACCAAGGGTATATTAACTCTGAAATACGAGAACTTCCTTAGTCTTATATTTAATAGTTCCCAAATATTCACTTAAAATTAACAACTAAGCTATTAAGGATTAAAATACTTAGATGTTTGTATGAAAATTTATAGCCGTACGAGGTTAGATTAGGACAGTGAGAGTGATTGGCTCGTAAGTAGAAAGTAGCAGTCAAAAAAAATGTCCTAACGTTTTCGCGTATTGCTATAGCTTCTCTCAGGGCGAATGCATCTAAATTCTGTAAGCCTTGCTGGGCAAGGGTTTGATTTTTGAGCAACACAACTTAATAATCGCCAAAACCTTTGTCTATTAAGCATTATCAAAATAAGATGCGTTTGCCCTGAGGTTTCTAGGACTTATACAATAAGTCTAAATCTCAAAATTCAAAATTAGGCATTAACTGCAAAACTCCCATACCTAACTCAGAACCACTAATTGATTTAAGTTCAAATAAGGCTAAAATATCCTTGGCTTGGGGATTACCACGATTGCCTCCTGTTGCTCCCATAGCAATAATTAAACCACAGTAACCTTTAGTTTTTTGACAGCGTTGATTCCATTTTTCTACTACTTTAACTTGTTGCACAACGTCCTGGGAATATTCAGCAAAGATATACAACTCATCATTACCTGTTTGTAACATTCCCAAATCATAAACTTCGCCACTAAAAGGATCATGACCAGGATTAAAGCAAATAGCTTTTAAACCACCTGCATCTTGAATACGAGTAATTAAATGTTTGGCTTTGGGACGAGTAGTTTGAATAAAAATTGTTGGCAGTTCTTTGCCCCTGGGTTTAATCGCTAGAGATTGGTAATAGATTTTCGGCTGATGTTTTAGTTGCTCAACTAATTCCCAAGTAACACTAGCTAAACTAACCAAAGAACCATCAGGAATTAAATCTTCTTGAATGGGAATATCGACTTCTTCAGTTAGAGAATCCGAGCGATCGCTCATATTTAATAATTCTTCTGTTAGTTCTGGTAGAGTAGCAATTTGAGTTGATATTGTTTTTTGCTCTTGAGCCAGATTTTTTAAGGATTTACTTCGGCGAGACGGTTGACTATTATTTTCCCCAGGTAAACTAATTTGATATGATTTGGAAATAGCTTTAATTGGTTCTTCGGCTAAAGCGGAGCGATTGCTGGTACAAAAACGTAATAAAGATTCTAAAGCAGCGTAGACAATTTTGGCTTCTTGTTCGTCCAAAAATGGGCGCATTCCCTCAAAAGGATGAAGACTACCAAAAAAAGGCTCCATATAAACTGTATCTGGTAAATCTTCGTCTTCCATTTCTTCATAGTTTAAAAACCAACAATCTTGTGCCAAGAAAGCTTTTTCTAACTCGGCTGGGGATTGCTGTTCGCCCAAAGCAGCAGCCCGAAATTGCTTTAAGGAATCTAAAGAACGATAAAGTAAAACCCCATACTCCGCCGACATCATGCCCATGATACAGAGATATACCTGCTCAATTTCGCAGTCTTTGAGATCAACCCGCAGAATATCACTATCGGCTAATAACTCCCAAGGTGCATTGTCCCAAATTTTACCTGCCAAATCTCTAATTGCCTCCTCATAAACCGCAGGCAAAAAAGACGGGTGTTCTGCATCCATTTCAGCAAATCCTTCAAAGAGACGATCAATCAGAGGCAGTTGTGGTGAATATTCAATATTAATATCTAAACCTTGTAAAACTCCCCGCAGAAAAAATTGAATTTCGCGATCGCGCACAATAATTTTTTGAGGACGCTGGGGTTGTCCTGGATGATGAGGAGTTTCAATTGCTCGCAACAGAGTTCTTACCACTGCTTCAATCCCCGTTGACTCAGGAACTACATCCATTGCCCTCACAGCCCCCTCTGAGCCATCTACCCAGATGACACATTCTCCATCCGCATCTTTATTATTATCTAAATGGGAAGCTATGTTACCCAACGGACGACGATCGCCTTCCCAAACAACTGGAGCTTGGGGAATGTCTTGAAGTCTGCTTCTGGTTGTAAGAGGAAGAGTCGTCATAAATATTTATAGTTCCGTTTCTTAATTAACAATACCTACTTTATTTTTCTGGTTAGCTTGCAATAGTAAACCATATTCCATCCCTTCTACTACTGCTTGATAAGAAGCATCGAGAATATTGACTGATACACCAATAGTTGTCCAACGTTCTACGCCGTTGCTAGATTCTACTAAAACACGAGTTTTGGCTGCTGTGCCTGCACCACCATCTAAAATACGGACTTTATAGTCGGCTAAGTAAAAATCGGCAATTTGGGGATAGAATTTAACGAGTGCCTTGCGTAAAGCACTATCTAAAGCTGCTACTGGCCCATTTCCTTCTGCCACCTCTAGTAAGTTTTTACCATCTACTTCTACTTTTATCGTAGCTAATGCTTTGCTAGCCGGATTATCAATTTTTTGCTGAATATTACAGTGAACCTGAAACCCTTTGAGGATAAACAATTGTTTCCCAGGTTCGAGAATAGATCGCATTAGTAATTCAAAACTCGCTTCGGCTGCTTCAAATTGATATCCTTCATTCTCTAATTTTTTTAATTTATCTAAAATTTGACGACAGGTTACATCTTGTTTACTGAGATTGATACCAAATTTAGCAGCATAATGCAAAACATTACTTAAACCTGATTGATCGGAGATGACGATACGTCTTTGATTACCAATCAATTCTGGTTGAATATGTTCGTAAGTTAAAGGGTTTTTTTCGACTGCGGAAACGTGAACCCCTGCCTTATGGGCAAATGCTGATCGCCCGACAAAAGGAGCATGATCATCGGGAGCTAAATTCACTATTTCGCTGATCATCCGACTAGTAGGACTTAATTGGGCTAATTGCTGATCTCCCAAACAACGATAGCCTAGTTTTAATTGTAAATTAGGAATTAAAGTACAGAGATTAGCATTACCACATCTTTCCCCATAACCGTTAATTGTTCCTTGCACCATCGTTACTCCTGCTCTGACAGCAGCGATCGCATTGGCTACAGCTGTACCTGCATCGTTATGGGTATGTATTCCTAATTTTGCAGGCTCTCTGTTTAATTCTGGTAAAGCAGCCATGATCTCGGCAACTATTTCGCTAACTTCATGGGGTAATGTTCCGCCGTTGGTATCACACAAAACTAACCATTCTGCTCCTGCTTCTAGTGCTGTTTTTAGGGTTTTAAGAGCATATTCTGAATTGTGTTTATAACCATCAAACCAATGTTCAGCATCATAAATTACTTTCCTACCTTGGCTGCGTAGATACTCAATTGTCTCGCGGATCATTGCCAGGTTTTCTTCCAAACTGGTTTTCAAGGTTTCTTTCACCTGAAGATCCCAAGACTTCCCAAAGATCGTCACCCAACGAGTTCCAGCAGCTAAAATCGCCTGAAGCATTTGATCTTCTGAGACAAGCACATGGGGACGACGAGTAGAACAAAAAGCAACCAATTCGGAATTTTGCAGTGGTTCTTCTTGTAATCGCCAGAAAAACTGCACATCTTTAGGATTTGCTCCTGGCCATCCTCCTTCAATCAATGGTACTCCCATTTGATCTAGTTTACGCGCTATTTTCAGTTTATCATCTAAAGATAACGAAATGCCTTCGCCCTGTGCGCCGTCTCTTAGGGTAGTGTCGTAAATCCAAATTGTCGGTTTTTGATTCATGCAGCTAAATTTCAACCCCAATCAAAGTTAAGAAATGTTAAGTTACTCAGAGATCAAGATTTTTTCTCGCAGTAAATATTGCTTATGCCTAATGTAACTGTACAAGGAAAAACTTTTATTTGTGACTATGGTGCTAATTTACGCAAAGTTTTATTGAAGCACAAATATAGAACTTTATTTCTTTAGTAATCAGTAATCAAAATGAACATTTTTAAAATTTCTCCCATTATTCGTATTACTCTGTTGTGTCTTTATGTTGCTTTAACAGTACCGTTACCTTTTTTAGCAGATTTTACTAATGCGCCAGTACCATCTTATATTTTATGGATTGGTATTTTTATAGGCGCGATCGCAGTTTATGCTGCTCTTAGTGAACGGGTAATTTTAGATGATCAGAAAATACAAGTAGCTTATCCTATTTGGATTCCCAAATTTTTCCGTCAAGGTTGGTCTTTATCTTGGAATGAAATTAATAATTTAAAGATGCGTACCACAGGACAAGGCGGTTTTGTTTATTATTTTACTTCTCCTAAAGCGACAAAAGCCTATTTATTACCCATGCGAGTTGCTGGCTTTAATAAAATGGTAAATATCATCACCGAAAAAACAGGCATTGATACCGTTGATATTCGTCCTCTAGCTCAACCCTGGATGTATTTGATTTTGTTTGTTTTTACGATGTTTTTGTGGTTGATTGATGGTTGGACTATCTGGACAGCAATACATTTGGCTGTTTAACGTTTTAATAACCAGGAAAAACTAGAATTTCGTAACTTTAAACTTAAAACTTAATTTGTAAGGGTTGGGGACAAATGATGCATAGATCACTTTTAAAATTTCAATTAATGATGACAAACCATAATAATTTAGAAATTTAGAAAATTTTTCTGAGTAATCTGTATCCAGATATATATATAATTGTAAAGAAAGGTTAATGATTCTGAACTTAGACAACTTATTTTTAAAAACTGTATATTTCAATGGTTTTGTTCAATACCGCCGAGCCAATCATCCGTCGTAAGCAAAAAGCACTAGATTTCCAAGATCGTCAAGGATTATTACAATTTAAGCTACGAATTAGCAAGAAAACTTTATTCAATAATATTTATACCAGAATTGATCAGGTTTTTGTCGTCTGGGGCTTAGTTACTGCTGTTATTTTTTTCACAGCCCAGTTTGCACCGATTGACTGGATTACCCAAGCAGTCTTTTGGTCAGTTTTAACGGGTATTGGTACAGTAGGGATGACAATTCTGACTCATTTTTGGGTGAAAGTAGAACGATTGCGTTGGGTGCTATATGCTTGGATAGTTTTAATGGTTGGTGGTGTTATTCTTACTGATCTTAGTATTTTCTGTGGTTGGGGACAGATTTTAATGCATCTGTGTCATCTGTGGTTAGGCTTGAGTGCTATAGGCTATATTTGCACAGGATTAGGATTGCGATCGCGTGCCTTTATTATGGCAGGATTGTTCCATCTGCTCGGTATATTAGCCCTCCCTTTTTGTCTTGGTTGGCAATTTTTAGCCACAGGTCTAGTAATGACTGCTAATCTATGGATGTTTGCTGAGACTCAGTGGGATATGCGTCCTCCAATTGATAATTATGATTTATTAACCCAGGAGCAAAAAGCATTTAACCTTGAGCAATATTTAATTCGCCAAACTGAATCTTGTTGATAAGTTATGGGATTGTCTTAAATCTTTTGGTGTTTTCAATCGTATTCAATGTTCTTAATAAAGCTTATGGAACACCAGATCGGTGTTTGTATAGCAACAGAGAAATTTTGGTCGGTAAGGGAATTAATCAGACCAAAATTGGTTAAAGCAATTAGCTGAAAGCATTGTGTAGCGAACAGTGTGTTGAATATTCTTGTGGCCGAGATATTGTTGAATCATTCGTATATCGTGTCCATCATTCACTAACTTATAACCACAAGCGTGTCGAAGCATATGAGGATGAACGGGAAAAGAGATTGAAGAACACTCAGCTACACGAGTCAAAAGCTTACGAAAACCAGCAGCCGTCATGGGACTTCCTCGTATTGTATAATTTCACTGACGATCTGATTGAAATGGTAGACCAACGTTTGTGGGAATTGTACAACCAAGCCAAACGTAATTTCGATAGCGATCGCCTAATGGCTAGTAAAACCATTGACGAGAAGCTGAAGACATTACAAGATATCGGTCAAATCCTTCTAGATGGAAACATTGAAGATAATTCGGTTCGAGTTGAAGCGTTTAGCTGAAGAAATTACTGCTCGCTTGCCCAGAATTGAAATTACTGACCTTTTAGTAGAAGTAGATAGCTGGACTGACTTTAGTAACGCCTTGGAACATCTCAATCTAGCTCAAAATCAAGATTCTAGTTCTTTGCTCAGTCTCTACAGTTGTTTATTGGCCCAAGCTTGTAATCTGGATTTTCAACAGATGGCAACTTCCACTGGTTTATTGTACAGACTGCTGATGAAACCAATCGGCGCAGACTTAAGCGACAACTGAATAAAGGTGAAGCTTTACATATTCTGCGTTCTCATCTTTTTTATGCCAACCAAGGAGAAATTAAAAGAAATTGCTTGAATTTTACTCATCAAAATCATCTAATGTAAAAACTTGTAATCATCTGTATTTAGAACTGTGTCATCTTAATAAAAGATTGATGGGGAATTTAATTGTCATGGGAGAATGATCTTAGATAGCGAAGTAAAAAAACAGCTTTCTAAAGCGATCGCTATTATTATCTTAACAAGCTCTGTACAAGTAATAAAAAAAATGTCACAAACTACTATTTGGGTAAATGAACAAATTGATCCAGGCGGTTTAGTTTATGCCTGTATTGCCTGTAAAAATGAAGAAGCAGCCAATGATTGTCATCAAAATTGGCAGAATAGCCTGACGGAAACACAAAAACAAAATGGCTGGGTTGCAACTCTTCGTACCGTTAATTCCTGGGATGATGTTCCTGTTAATGCTCTCAAGCTCAGTTTTTAGTCAATTTGGCACTAAGATCGAATTTTAGACTTTTCTAGTTTCGCGATCGCATTGATTCAGCGTCGGGAGGATGTCACTATACTATTTTTAAAAAATACTCGTACCAACTTTAAGACAACTTAGTCAGTAATCCCAAGATTTTTTTCGAGGTTGGTGTTAGCAGGGTACGGCGGTAAGCATCGGCTGCTTTTTTAATTCCTTCTG
>CAYMWC010000254.1:0-8165 GCA_964393695.1 uncultured Pleurocapsa sp. | reverse complement strand
TCAACAGTGCAAAATTGGTAACTGGTAACTGGTAACTGGTAACTGGTAACTGAATTTGGGTAAGGGTGCAAAGGTGTCGGTAAGAGCGCACCAGCAGTATCGAGAGGTACTGGCTCGGTAAACCCCAGTAGGGAGCAAGGTCGGAGAGATTATGGTTGGTCTTTTTCCAATCCCGCTTAAGGAGAACCGCAAGAGGTGTTTGGTAACAAGCATCCTAGATAGATAACTACCCTCAACTAAAGGTGATGTAATATGTTACATTGCTCAAGTTAGAGAACAGAATCCGGCTTACGTTCTAACTCTCTCCATCTCATTTTGTCTCTAGCTAAATGTTTGAAGATCCCAGACGACAGAAACAATTACAAATGTTCATTCTCAAGTTAGGTTTACCTGCCAGTGCCCCTGTTAACTGGTCGTTACTTGATTTAGCCTTAACTCATCCGAGTTTTTCTAATCTTGATAACTACGAACAGCTAGAGTTTGTCGGTGATGCTGTCATTAGGTTAATTGCTGCGGAATTATTACTGGAAACCTATCCCCAAGAGCCAGTGGGAGAATTTGCTGCTATTCGTTCGATTTTAGTGAGCGATCGCGTTTTGGCTCAGTTGGCTGAAACTTATGGCATTGAACCCTATTTACTAATTGGAACTAATGCTACAGGCAATCCTGCTGGGAGACAGTCTTGGCTGGCAGATGCTTTTGAAGCAGTTTTAGGAGCATTATATCTCAGTACCCACAATATGGAGCTGATTCGTCCTTGGCTTGATCAAGCTTTAAAAACCCGAGCTATAGAAGTGCTACAAGATCCTGCTCGGTTCAACTATAAGGATGCTTTACAGGAATGGACTCAGAAAAAGTATAAAATCTTACCAGAATATCGAGTTACGGAAAATAAACAGCTTAAATCAGAGAAAGTTTCTATCCCCGCAAGTCTCCCCTTTAGTCGAAATGCTCGTTTTACGGCGGAAGTTTGGCTTCAGGATCGCTTCTTAGGTAAAGGTTCTGGACATTCCAAAAAAGCCTCAGAACAAGCTGCTGCCAAAGAAGCTTTTTTAGCCATTCGCAATTTGGCAGATTAACGTAAGTTATATGATTACAAAAATAAATTTTTTAGAGCTTTCTTTCTTCTTAGCTCAACCAGGGTTTATAGGACTTATGCAAGAGGTCTGATCAAATAGTAGTATTAGAACATAAATAAGACTTTAACAATTGATAATTAGCAATTTTTGGATTGAAGTCTTTTCCTTTTAAGAAGAGGTAATTATCCATTATTAATTATTGAATAACCTGCTAGAAATCCGATAATAACAGAGCGACCAAAGCGATTATGAAAAATGATGAACTAAGTTTTATAGAAGCTGAACTGAGCAGTCCTCTAGATCAGATTGAGCCAGCAGGGTCAGCATCAGAAATTCCGCCTCCAGATCCAGAGCGAATGTTGGAGTTATTACAATCTGAAACTGCCTCAGATAGAATGTTGGCAGCAAGGGCTTTTTGTGAAATTCAAGAGCCATGCTCTATTCCCTTGCTAATCAAACTATTAGATGATGTTTGTCCTCTAGTGCGAGTTAGTACTACCTACGCTTTAGGACGCAACACTGATGTCAGTGCCGTTGAGCCATTAATCAAATTACTAGCTACAGACTTTAATGGTTATGTGCGTAAGGGGATAGTTTGGGCATTAGGCAACAGTAAAGATCGTCGCGCTCTCAAACCTCTAATTCACGCCTTAAAAACCGATATTTCCGCAGTCAGACTTTGGGCAGCTACTGGGTTAGCACAAATTGCGACTCTAGATTACGAAGATATTATTGCAGCCATTCCGCCTCTGATTCAAGGCTTAAGAAGAGATAGCACCGCAGCCGTCAGAAGTAACTGTGCTTGGGCAATTGGACAATTATGTCGTGAATTACCTTCTAATGTAATTTATGCTACCGCGATCGATGCTTTAATTGAGTCTTTGGTAGAAGATGATGATTTTGGGGTAAAAGATGATGCTAGAAGTGCTATTCTCAAAGTCGGTGATCCTCGTGGTTTACAGATGATCGAAGAATTGGAATTTGAAGGCTTAATTTAATTAATAAACAAAATATTACATGACTAAACCCCTGATTGTCGGCGTGAGTGGTGCTTCGGGACTTATTTATGCTGTCCGTGCTTTAAAATATCTCCTGGCTGCTAACTATACAATTGAGCTAGTTGCTTCCCGCGCTACCTATATGGTTTGGCAAGCAGAATCCAATATTCGGATGCCCCCTGAACCAGAAGCACAAGAATTATTTTGGCGAGAACAAGCTGAAGTATTTCAAAAAGGAACACTCAATTGTCATCGCTGGAGTGATATGGGAGATAATATTGCCAGTGGTTCTTTTCGGACTCTGGGCATGGTCATTATTCCTTGCAGTATGAGTACGGTAGCTAAAATTGCTACAGGTTTAAGCTCAGATCTACTAGAAAGAGCAGCAGACGTACAAATAAAAGAGGGCAAGCCTCTCGTTGTTGTCCCCAGAGAAACTCCCTTTAGTTTGATTCATTTACGTAATCTAACTACTTTAGCTGAAGCAGGAGTTAAAATAGTTCCTGCTATTCCTGCTTGGTATCATCATCCTCAAACTATTGAAGATTTAGTGGATTTTGTAGTTGCTCGTGCTTTGGATACTCTAGACATTGATTGTATTCCCCTGAAGCGTTGGCAGGGTGATTAGCTTGAAACTAGTTAATAATACTAAGATTAAAGTTAGTTAGAATTAGTCAAATAAAAATGATGCTCGATAATCATCCAGCGATCGCCTGGAGTTTAAAACGGTTTTTTATGGTAACAAAAAGGGATTTGGTACTTACTATCCCTTGTAGAGCCAAATAAATCAAATCTCTTGCTAGAAAATTACTTTTTAGCACTTTGCTCGATTAGAGAAGATAAATATTCAAGCATATGTTCTTTCTCAGCAGCACTAGCCTGTTGGAATTGAGGACTACTCATCATAGAGCTACGCAACTGGTTAGCAATGGCAGGTCTCTGCTCAGGTGGAACGCTGTTGAATAATTTTGTAAGAGTACTTAAAGGATCATCCTCATTTGCTGCTGAGGAGTCTTCCTCTATTGAAGTAGCTTCATCTGATTCGTTAGATGAATGTGCGTTATTAAAATCTGCATCGGAGTCAGAACTATCATAATTAGATTCACCTTTATCCAGCTGATCGTTAAGTAGATAGTTATCATTAATATAGTTAGACATGGGTGCGCCCATAGTACCGTAGCCAGGGTCCAACATTTGCGCGAAACTCTGCTGAACTAATGCAATTCCCCACAATAGAAAAGTAAGAGCTAGGGTTCTTGGTATTGTTGATTTCATCTTCACAAATTTTCTAAATTGTCAATAAATTACCTATAAACATACCACATTTATTCTACTGTACTGGTATTTTATTTTAAATAAAGTCAACAAATAGTTTTGATAAAATATATATGTATATTCTAATAATTATAAGTTTAACTAGTTATTTAAAATACATTGTTTATATTTTTGATTTAACAATAGTAAACTGATTATACTAATGAGTCTTTGTATTAATCCTGAATGTCCCAAACCAAATAATTCTGATACTACGATATTTTGTCAGGGTTGCGGTTCAGAATTGCTATTGGATGAAAGATATCGCGTGATTAGAGAAATAGATCATGGAGGATTTGGTACAACTTACGAAATAATTGATGTTGATTCTTGTTTGTGGGTGCTGAAAGTGCTTACAGATAATCATCCTAAATACGTAGAATTATTTCAGCAAGAAGCTCAAATTTTAAGTGTTTTAAATCATCCTGGTATACCTAAAATTGATGTAGATGGTTATTTTCTTTATTTTACTAGTCAGCAAAAAGAGCCTCTACACTGTTTAGTAATGGAGAAAATTGAAGGGTTAAATTTACAAGAATATATTCATCAAAGAGGCGATCGCCCAATTAAGCCTAAAACAGTTTTACGTTGGTTAGCTGAATTAACTTTAATTCTCGAACAACTTCACAATCAGGATTTTTTTCATCGGGATATTAAGCCAGCTAATATTATGCTGCGAGCCAATGGTTGTTTAGTTTTAATTGATTTTGGTACGGCTAGAAAAGTCGATGAAACTTACCTGGAAAAACAAGCGATGGGACAAGTCACTGGAGTAGTTACTCGTGGCTATACGCCTATGGAACAAATGAGAGGAAAAGCAGTTTTACAGTCAGATTTTTATGCTCTCGGTGGCACAATGATTTTTTTATTAACTGGTCAAGATCCGACTTGTTTTTATGATTTTTCTCACAATAAAATTGATTGGCAAAAATCTGTAGAGGGAATTTCACCTCAGTTTGTCGATTTAATTGATCGCATGATGGCATTTGATCCTCGCGATCGCCCAGCTAGCTGCCAAGAAATTTTTAATCAAATTATTGCGATTAATCCGAGTTTGCAAATTCTCAATGAACATTTTAAATCCTCAATTTCTATCTCTCAATCTCCAACAGATGAAAACACAAACCTGATTAATTCAACTATTTCTAATAGCCAAATCAGTTCGGAGTTTATCAAACGCTGCTGTCAAGAATTAACAGAATTTATTGGGCCAATGGCAAGTATTATCTGTCACCGCATTATCAAGCAAAATCCTAATATTTCTCAACAAGAGCTATGTATAGCTTTAGCCAAAACGATTGACAATCCAGAACAAGCTCAAGTTTTTCAACAGCGATTTTTTCATATCTAAAATAGGCAATATTTCATTAAATATTATAATAAATCCGTTTAATTTAATTAGTAGGAAGAAACTTATATCCTGACTTCTGTACGGGCGATTCGCGAATCGCCCGTACTTCTGACTTCTGACTTCTAACTTCTGACTTCCCTCACCGATAATATAACTATTTAACAAGACATGATATTACTTGTTTTCTAGCATATCCATGGCTATTTTCATGCTAATTTTGAGACGGTTGAGAGAGGCTGCTAAAATGCCAATTTCATCATTAGTTTTTTGTTCAAATTCCATATTCATATCTCCTAAACTCAGCTGCTTGGATAAATAAGACATTTTCTTGATAGGCTCAGTAATAGTAAATTTAAGAAAAAGATTAAGTAACAAGCTAGCAACTAATAAAAGTATAAAAATTTTACTGATTACTAAATAATTAAGTTGACGTGCAGCTTCAAATACTTGGCTAGCTGGGACTGAAATAATTTGCGCTCCCACTATTTGATTGAGTTTCCAACCAAAACCATTGTTACTACCATAAGTAGAAATTAAACTAGCAGGAGCTTGTTCTGGACTACTGTGACAGCGTAAACAGCTTTTCTTTTCAACCTTTATAGGACGAGCAATGTAAAAGAATTCTCCCCCAGGAATAGAGCGAAAACCCTGCTGTTGTGATTCTGGATTATTTTCAAAAGCTTTAATAATTTGTGTTTCAAATGAGTCAGCTTGATCTCTAATATTTGTTGGATTTAACGTCGCTTCTTTATAAAAAAATTGACTATATTCTTCATTGCTTCGTAAGCCTTCAAAAATTTCTCTGGCAGAATAAGCAGGAACAGTTTGAGGTAAAAATATTGGTTCTGTTTCTAGACGCGATGCTAATTCAGGATTAATTTGAGTACTGGTATAGTTACGAACCGAGTTCATTGTTTCAATTAACATCGATGCTCGTTCCGCAATTACTTGTTCGGCATAGTTTTGTAAAACTATTGATAATAGTATGCCGATAGTTACTATTAAACATGATAAGATTACCCCTAGCAATATATTGAGTTTTGAGCTTAATTTAAGATTTTTATACATGGCAAAATTAAGTTTATCTAGTAGTTTATATATATACGTTTATATAAAATATATTTTGCCAGTTATTGCTTTTAAATGCTGAAAAGTTTTATTTTTCATTAATTTTTTTATCTTTATCTTATCTATTTATAATATTTATATTTTTATATATACTTAATTAACATTAATATATTAAAAAATAATTAAAGTTCATATTTGTTATTTAATATTTAAGCATACTAATAAATCAATATTTGAGAGCAATATGCTTTTACGAAATATTTTATTCATAATAGTTATTTGGACAATAACAGCCTGTAATCATTCTGCGGAAACAGTAATCGGAAAATACAGTATTGGTGTTGTTAGTTATGGAAGTGAAAGTTCAGTAAAGCAATATGCTGATTTTGAAAAATATTTAGCTACACAACTTAACAGTATTATCGAGATAGAACCTGTTTACAATGAAATTAAAGCTTTAGAGCAAATTTCTGGCAAAAAATGGGATTTAGTGTTTGCACCACCAGGTTTAGCAGCGATCGCTATCTCGCGCTACAATTACCAACCAATAGTTCCTTTAGAAGCTACCGATGAAACTCGCTCAGTTATAGTTGCCCGAAGTAATTCTACCTTTAAAGAACGTCGTGATTTAGGAGGGCAAACAATTGCTTTAGGACAAAAAGGTTCGGCAACTGGATATTATTTACCTCTATACAATTTATACGGTTTAAAGTTTGCCCAGATCTTCTACGCTGCGACTCCAGAAGAAGTTTTACAATTGATTGACGAAAATAAAGTTGCAGTAGGGGCTTTATCAGTAGCCGAGTATAATCTTTATCGACGTAACTTTGACCCCAACCGATTTAAAGTTATCTATGTTGACGAACATCCAGTGCCTTCAGGGGCTATATTAATTAGCGATCGCGTTGAATTCAATCAACAAGACAAAATCGCCATAGCCTTAAGTCAAACACCTTCTTTTATTGCTGCCTCTGCTGGCTTTTTACCCAACGAACCATTGCCAAACTATCAGTATTTAATCAAAGTAATTAAAAGAGTCCAAGAAATTTCTCCCAAGTCTCTCCAATAACGGCAATTTTTGAACACTTGACATTTAAGCAAAAACTTAACTACTATCTTAATTAGTTAAGCAAATACTTAACTATTGTGTGTATATGAGTAGAACTGCTGGTAATGCTGATGTTTTTGCTGCGATCGCCGATCCGACTCGACGAGCAATTCTCGACTTATTAAGTCAGGGAGAACAACCCGTTAAGCAAATCGCCCAACCATTTCCTATGTCACTTCCTGCCATTTCGCAACATCTAAGCGTGTTGTGTGAAGTAGGACTTGTAATACAAAGAAAGAAAGGACGACAGCGATTGTATCGCTTAAATCCAGAACCTTTAAAACAAGTATCTAACTGGGTAAATCATTACGAGCAATTCTGGCAAGAAAAATTAGATGTTCTCAGTAACTATTTGGAGGATAATCCGTGAAAGAGCAAGTAAGTAGATCAACAAAATTATTTGTGTATTTACAATCAGTTGTGTTTCTACTCGTTACTTGTTACTTGTTACTTATTACTTATTACTTATTACTTATTACCTAAACAAATACCAAATTAATTGTTACAGATACTTAATTGCATATAAATATGAGGCACTCCTGTTGTAGCAGAAGGATGTTCCGTACCCAGAATTTTTTTAAAGCCTAATTGTTGATAAAAATTAATAGCAGAAATTCTCGCATCTAAAACAATTTTTTGAGCATCTTTTTGTTGCGCGATTGGACTTCGTCCACGCTTCGCGATCGCAATTAATTCAGCCAAAACTTTTTTCCCTAATCCTTGTCTTTGATAATTAGGATGCACCACCATTTGACCAATTTTATATGTTTGCTCTGTTTGTTGAGTTAATTGTCCATAAGCTAAAAGTAATTTGTCATTAATTATCCCTAAATGAATGCTTTCAGCTTCTTGACTATTAAAAACACTATCAAAAGATAAACCATGAGGTTGATAAAAAAGTTGATACCTAAGTTGACAAGCTTGTTGATATAGTTCGCTATTTAATTCAATTTGTTTAATTAACATAAATGACGTTTTATATCTAGAAAGAAATTATTAGTTATGAAAATTTTAGTTATTGGTGGGACTAATTTTATTGGTCTTAATGTTGTCCTTCAATTAATAGAAATGGGACATGAAGTAACAGTGTTTAATCGTGGTGAGACTAAAACAGAATTACCGAGAGAAGTGAAGAAGATAAAAGGCGATAAGCCTTCGGCATGCTCCTCCTTCGTCGGAGATCGCCATAATCTATTACAACCCACATTCGGCAGCCCCACAGATGAAATATAAAAAAAACATAGATT
>CAYMWC010000253.1:0-8220 GCA_964393695.1 uncultured Pleurocapsa sp. | reverse complement strand
TTTTTCAATCTCCTTTTCTGTCTAGCTTTGGGAATTTAGATGCGTTAGCCCTGATACACCCCCAAAGGCTCTTCAATAGCTGCAACTTCTCCATAAAATGGCACTTGAAAAGATAGATAATCGTCTGCTGTCAGCTTATATTCATCGGGAATGGGAAATAATTTGCTTAAAACTTGGCGATTTAAAGCATTGCCACTGGTTGGGGTACTCACATAGCCACCTTTTTCTAACAGTGTTTGCCAAACTTTGCCACTAGATAAAGGGGAACTTCCTTGAGGACAAGAATAGCCTAAAAATTCTCCGTTCCCGTTAACTACATTGAGACGATAATGAACTTTTGCCAAATTTGGTTTCCAGATATTAGCGATTTCCGTTAGTGCTTGAGGCAATAAATAATCATCGGAATCAAGAAAGATAATAATATCTCCTTTGCTTCTAGCAAATCCACTATTAAATGCGGATGCTTGTTTGCCGTTGGGTTGTATAATGAGTATGATGCGATCGCCGTACTCAGCTATGATGACACGGGAATTATCCGTCGAGCCATCATCAACTACAATCACCTCTGTATAGGGATAGGTTTGATTTAAAGCACTGTTAATTGCTTCGGCTAAAAAGCGATCGTAGTTGTAATTATTGATAATAATACTGATAAAAGGTTTAGTTTCCAAAGTCTTAATCTACGTAATCTCAATTAATTAATAATTTTTAAAATAATGCTGTAAATGAATTAACCAACTTGGTCAGATAATTGTCATCAATAAATCTTTAACTGTTTGACCTGCCACTCTCCAGTTGAGCCTTGATTCATACTCCCTAAAAGTAGCTCTGGCAAAATTTTGATAATTTGAATAATTAGTAAATAAATCGTTAATATAATCGCAATACTCAGATATCTGAGCATCTTTAGCAAATAATTGACCGTTAAGATTATTATGAATCATGGTAGGAATACCACCAACATTTGTGCATAAACAAGGAACTCCTAAAGAATTGGCTTCACAAAATACAATTGGGGTGCAATCTGCTAATGTCGGCAGAATTAAAAAATGAGACTCCATAATTAATTTTTGAATTTTTTGTTTTCCCTCCTTAGTAGACTTACTAATAAAGCCCAAAACTTTAACAAAATCTGGTAAAGGTTCAGCAATTTGAGGTTGACAACCAACAACAGTTAATTCTGTGTTTAATCCAGACTGATTTAGTTGTTTAGCGACTTGAAAAGCTACATTTCCGCCCTTTCTTTCCCAATCAACTGTTAAAAATAACAATTTGCAGCGATCGCTTTTTCTAGAGGCAATGACATCTTTAATTGTTTCTGAATCAAAAGGACTGTCTGTATTAGAACCAAACGGTACAACTTTTACCTTAGCAGGATCTGCACCATAATCATTAATAGCAGATTGAGCAGCCCAGTCAGAAGAATAAATTGCTAGCTTACTTTTTTGTAAAGCCAGTCTTTCCATATAATGCCAGTCCTTGATTACATCTGCACAGAGATTACTATACTGAGGATAAAAATCTTGAATATTGGCAAAAGTCCCATCCGCCCAAAAAACAATCGGGCGATCGCATTCCAGATAAGCGATGGGATTGACTGTCGCACTAAAAACAATATTAGCTTGGGTATGTTTTAGCTTCTGAGCGACTTGACTGGCATAATGTTTTAAAGTTGCTGGATCGGCATCTTTTTGATAATTTTTTTGTTGAAAAAAATTATAATAATGACGTTTAACTTTACGAATACTTTTTAAAGCAAGAGAATCTCGCAAAGGACTAATATAGTCTAAAGTAATTGCTTGATTTTCTAGTGATTGAGCGATATAGTATCCCGTTCCTGACCACTCATTAGAACCTTGCAAAGTCCTCGCGTTGTAGGTAGTAACATAGGCTAATTGCATAATTTCTGAAGTTAAATTTATTAGAAATAGCTAGCTTAATATATAGGTAAAGCGATAAAGTTAGTAGTTAGAAACTGTTCGTAACTTTCTCTATATTCTTTAATAGGGCTTAAATAACCAGAAGGCGTAATTCTGAAAATATTATTCATTTTATACTCTCTAAGAAAATAGAAAATATCTTGAAAATAAGTGCGAGAGTCAATATTACAACTACCAAATTCAAAGGATAACATTTTGATTTTTTGACTTTCTATCATTTTTACCGCTCCTTGAAGAACATCCATTTCATGCCCTTCAACATCCAGTTTTAATAAATCTATATGTTGAATATTGGCATTTGCACAATAATTATCTAAGGTATCTATTTTAATGATTTCAGAATGTTTAAAATCAATACCAAAATGGTCTAATCTGCGTTGCGATAAAGAAGCTAGCCATGATCCCTCCACATCATAATATAGTGTGGATTCGCCACGATCTTTGCCTAAAGCCATATGATTAAGAACAACATTGTCGTATTTTTTAGCAGCATCACACAAAATTTTATAGCTATAAGAACCTGGTTCAAATGCATGAATTTTCAGAGGAATATCTGATAAACTTTGCTGAATCATTTCCACGAATAGTCCGTGATTTGCTCCCACATCAAAAATACACAGTGGTTGTATCCCTGCATAATTTTGTGCGAGCAGTTTAAATAAAACGTGTTCGCCACTAGCAACAGCACTACTACCTGCACCAATTCCAATTAAATAATGTAAAAATTGGGAAAATACTATTTTTTGAATTACTGATTGAACTATCGGATTTGCTGATAAAGGAACTGCTAATTTTACAATTGATGGATGCATATTTAATTTCTCGAAAATTAAGATAAAAGTTACTACAATGAAATCTTTAAACTAATTACAATTTTGTTATTTATTTAAAACAACTTCTTGATAACTACCCGATTTAATAATTCGACCTTGATCAAGTTGATAAATGCGATCATAGCGATCGCAATGTTCAACAGTTGAGAGGCGACGAGCAATAATTAGGATCGTTTTGATACCACTCAATTCTCTAGTAGCTCAACAGCTAGCCTAGACAGTTGCCCAACGCGATCGCCAATACTGGCAACTCTTTTAAATGTCAATACTGGCACTGGGAAAACGTTTTCTTAAGATACGCATCGCCACACTTGAACTGCGATCGCGAGCAATTTCTAAACACTCTGCCAGAATTTCCTGGAGATTAAAATTCGGAAAATAGCGGCTACTAGAAACAACCGTATAACGATCGCCATCAAGAGCATAAATTATCAGTTGATTTTTCTTGTATAACCACACTTCAGGAACTCGATAGGGAAGATAATCACTGACATCAGTATAACTGGTGACATCAATTTCTAAGGCTAAATCTGGCGGGGGTTCTGTACTCCAATCAATCCGATCTTTCCCGACCGCAGCTTCCCAATTATTGATATAAAAACTATAATCGGGTTCGATACCGCTAATTTCGGGTAAATCCATTGTCATTGGGGTAAATGCTTCATAATTTTGCCCTAAATAATCTAGTAAAATTTTAATTAGATCGGCGATAATGTGAGCCTCTCGTCCATGTTTGGGAAGGGGCGACATCAGTAAAACTTCTCCTGGTCGATATTTGATGCGTGGATTGGCTCGATCGCCTCGTTGTTCAATTAAAGCTTGATAATCTTTCCACGTACCAAGAAAATGAACGATCGCCCCTGGAGATAGCTTAATTTTTTCTGGTGTGACAATAGCAATCATTTTTACGCAATAATTTTTGACTATAATTTTAAGGCTAGGTTTCTTTAAGCATTTAAGCATTAATTCTTGAAAAAGCTCATTGAGTCAAAGACTCAAGATCCTTCAGTGAGTTTTGATTCATTATGGTTCCCTTAAAGCTAGATTTTTTCTTTCTTAGTTAAAGCTAGTTTGTTGAATTATTGTCATCTATTTATTTAAACCGCTATCTTAATTAGCGACTCAAAACGACATATTCAGCACCCTTAGCAATAGCATTAAGTCCAAAAAGTATCATCTAAAGCTTGTTCTACATTAAAAGAAGGATGTTTGGGAAAAGTTTCTAAAGGTAGTCCAGTCTCATCTGCTGCATTTTCTCTCGCAAGTTCATAACACTCTAAAAACACCGATTCAGGATAGGATTTCAGACTTGGACTTTCCCTGACTCGTTTCTGGATTGCGCGGCGACTATTGCGGATTGAACTTCTCCAACTCCCGCTTCGGTGTCCGGGTTGATATTGCCACTTGAGTAAGTGAAGTAACAGTACATTAAGATAGGATTCAATTGCTCTTTTCTGGCTTTTACCCATTGATTCAATTTCATCAATCAAATTAGGAATATCTAGCTCAGAAAACTTGCCTTCAGCCAATATAGAAGCGGTCTCTTGTAGCCATTGGTAGTAGTCTTGGTCATAGAGAGTTCCGTTCATTGGTTAAACCTTCTCTAAGTGGGTTTTGTGAGCGATCTCTATAAATATTGATTTGCCTACAATTAATTCTACCGAATTTTTGTTCGATCGAAGCTTGATAATCTTTCCACTTACCAAGGAAATGAACGACCACTCCTGGAGATAACTGAATTTTTTCTGGCGTGACAATAGCAATCATTTTTACTAAATAATTTTTGACGATAATTTTAAGGCTCAGTTTCTTTAACCATTAATTCTTGCAAAACTCGATCGAGTCTTTGGCTCAACTGTTCAAAACTTTCTGGCATCATTACTAATTTAAGACGAATTTCTTGCCAGCGTAATTTATAACCATAGGCATGGCGAAAGAAATGACGAAAATTCAGGTAATCCTTAAAAATAAGATATTGTTGTGGATTAATTAGAGCAGTTCTTACTTGAGGAATATCTTCAGCCATCTGTTCTAGCAAATCCAAATGGGAGCGTTCTCCAGTCGGAAAAGTGCGATCGATTTGAAGTGCGATCCGGCGAAAGATTGCCTCAATTCCCGTGTAATATTGATGCAAATAGGCAGCTAATCCATTAACTTCTAGTTGACTGGGAGTTTCTCCTACTTCTTGAAGAGCCGCTTGAACATCATTGACGATTCTTTCTAATGAGATTAACTCATCATCAATCAACAACTTAAGAGCCTTCAGTGAGTTTTGATTCATAATAATTCCCTGTAAAATCCTCGCTCGCATTTCGGGATAGGCATCTTCTAACGGAACTAAATCTAGCTCTATACCTTGAGGTAATAAATCGCGACAAACAGAATAAGCTCTAAAAAATGTCCCTTCTGGTAAGCCTTCTACTGCCAGATCGATATCTGAGCGATCGTGCCAAGGGGTCTGTCCTGCTAAGGAACCGAATAAAATTACTTTTTTAGCACCAAATTTTTTGATTAGTATATTGGTACAGGTTTGTGCTACTTCTAAAGCTAGATTTTTTCTTTCTTGGTTAAAGCTAGTTTGTCGAATTAATATCATCTATTTAGTTAAACTGCTATCTTGTTATTGACCCAGAACAACTTCATGATAACTGCCCGATTTAAGAATTCGACCTTGCTCCAATTGATAAATGCGATCGCAATGTTCAATGGTTGAAAGACGATGAGCGATAATAATAATTGTCTTTTTGCCACTTAAGGCTTTAGTCGCTTCTGTTACCAGTCTTTCGGTTTCTGTATCAAGAGCAGCAGTTGCTTCATCAAACACCAAAATTTCTCTTTCGTGATAGAGTACTCGGGCAATTCCAATTCGCTGTCGTTGTCCTCCCGATAAAAGCACTCCCCTTTCTCCCACCATCGTTTTAATACCATTTGGTAATTGTTCGATTACCTCAGTTAACTGAGCCATGGCAATGGCTTTGTTTAATCGTTCTTGATCGATTAAATTATCAGGAACTCCAAAAGCAATATTGCGTTCAATCGTATCGTCAATTAAAAAAATTGTTTGAGGAACATAACCTAGTTGATCTTGCCAAGCACGTAAATTATTATAGACAGAAATACCATCAACTTTAATATCCCCAGATTGAGGTATAAATAGCCCTAATAAAACATCAACCAGAGTAGTTTTACCAGAACCAGATTTACCAATTAAACCAATCGATTGCCCTTTTTTAATAGTTAAAGAAATTTCTTTTAAGGCTTTGTTCTGAGCATTGGGATATTGATAAGTAAGTTGCTCTAAAGTAAGTTTTTGCTCAAAAACTATAGGTTGTAAATCTTGATTTAGTGAGAAATGTTTAGAACTATTTTTAGGTTTTACATTAGATTTAAACTCTCTTTTTTCTAGCTCTTTTAAGTCGAAAAAGAGAGTGTCGAGAGCATGAGTATTAGTACGAATGACGTTAATACCAGAAATTAAATTCCCAGTGGCTGGCAATAAACGAATTGATGCTAATGCAAAAATACCTAAAACCGCAGTTAGATTTTCTTCGTTGCCACGATTTAAATTGATAAATAACAGCGTAAACCCAATTAAAAAGCTAATCATAAACGCTTCGACGACAAAACGGGGTAGATTGCCATAACCTGAAGCCAAGCTTAAATTTCTGGCGTATTTTTGGGTTTGAACCGCCATTTGCTGCTGAAAATATGATTCACAACCAAGTACACGAGTTTCCTTAAAACCACCCAAACCATGATTCATAATCCGAATCATCTCACCATTTGCTTTCCATCCTTCCCCACCCCAACGAACTAAACGATCTTTCATGGGATATAGCAAACCTAAGCTGACCAACATAATAATGGCAATCAAAATTAAAGCCATTGAATTAGTAGTTACCAACAGGATGATTAATGCCAAAATGACAACAGCATTAGAGATAGAGGTCAACAGTGACATAATTAAACCGATACAAACCATATCGGTTGAGGTAACTACATTTTGAATTAAGGTTGCGGAGTTAGTTCCCAAGTGAAAACTGTACGGTGCTTCTATATATGCCTTCATCAATTTATATGCCAGTTTTCCTCTCAAACCATAACCAAATTCAAAGACTGATTTTTGAGCATTAAAACCAAAAAAAGCTTTGGCATAAAAAGCCACAATAACTAACAAACCTAGTGCAATTAAAAATTGTTGTTCGGAATTAAAATTTAATTGTTGATAAATTAAATTTAGCCAGTGATTACTAACAATTGTATCTGGGTTTGTAGCGATCGCAATAAATGGGCCAATCGCACCAGTACCAAAAACTTCCAGCCCAGAAATAAATATAAACAAGAAAATCATGGTTATTAATTGCTTGTGATTTTCTTGAGTTACATATAAAAGCTTTAATAACAATTTAGGCATAAATGATTATCGCTTTTAACAAGCATAATTTTGATAAAAGTAAGTTGTTAGATTGCTAATTTAGATAGTTGAGATTTCAGATAATAATAACTCGGACGCAAGGCAAAAGAAGATTCACGCATTTTAAAAAACAATTGCTGTTGCCAAGCTGGCATTGTTCGCCAATTTTGATAAGCTGGTACTGCCACATTAAGTATAAAGTTTTGCCATTTATTGACCATCTCTTGAGGTTGAGTTTCTTTCGCTCTCATTAAGCCATTTTGTACTATTGTCTGGCGCATTTCTAAGTTATTTCGTAACAGTTTGAGAGCAGCAATTACTTCTGTTAAAGAAGTTGCTTCAAGGTAATCTAAATCTCTTTTTCGTTCGGCTTTAAATGCCGTTTCAAATCCTAAAATTGCAGGGATACCAGCGTGCCAAGCATTATACAATTTAGAAGCTGGTTTTCCTCGCCAATAGTTCTCACGACCAAAACTACGGACTGCTAGAATTACATCAATATTACTGTAATCATGCCATTCATTATGAGATAATTTTTGCTGAAATTTTAAACCGAGATTATCTAATTGTTCATACCATGATGAATCTCGAAATTCAGGTACTAAGTTAACTTCATTGCCAATAAAAGTTACATTTTCAAATGTATCACCGCGTCTAGGATCGCGAGGAATTAAAGAAGCTTGAGGCCAATGGGGAATAAAATAACTTTCCCAAAGTGAAATAGGACTTTTATTAATTTTTTGGTAGGGATTTTGTACGATATGTAGTTGTGCATAGGGATGTCTGTCTACATCCGCTCTTAAACAGACTAATAGTAATTTTCTATTGGGTTTAAAAGAGGCATCTAAAAAATCGCGATGAGCTAAAACTATTCCTTCATCGGGGATAGTAGTCACTAGCTCACAGGGAAATCCAAACTCTTTAAGATAAAGATAGGTTTGTAAAGTCCAAAAACAACCTCCACTCTGCATAGGAGATATAGAACCCACATTCGGCAGCCCCACAGATGAAATATAAAAAAAACATAGATTCA
>CAYMWC010000252.1:0-8259 GCA_964393695.1 uncultured Pleurocapsa sp. | reverse complement strand
TTTGAACTGGCTCATTAAATTGGTGACGATAGTAAACGCGAATTTTATAACGTCCTGTAGTGGGGATCGGACAGAAAATGTGTTCCACGCTATCTTCAAAACTAGAAGAAGAACAAGCATTTCTCATATTACTGGTTTCCTTTACAGGTAAAAGATAAACATCCAGATTATTCAAACCGCGATCGCGAAAAGTTTCCCCTTCATCATATTCCCCATTAAAATTCCGATCATTCAGCAATACTAGACGATCCCAGGCTAAAGTAATGGCTGCATGACTACCCCCTACTAAAGGTTGTTGTAAATAATATTCCTGATAACCATTAGCTGATACTCGTCCATAGTCCCAACCCTTCGCACCTACTAACCGCTCTTTACCTGTATTTTTATTGGCTTGTCCTGCACTAAACTGTTGATAAGCTCGCCAAACATTGAGATGTCCTGTCCCCATCTGCATATCTACAGGAATACGCGGATTTTGATAAGCATCAGAATCTAACCAAGTATGATTTTTTTCTCCCAGAATAGTACGCTCCATCCCTAACAACATACCATCCCCGCGATCGGCAATTTTATCAGCAGAGTTGAGTAAAACTGCTTTCATTACCTCATGACGACGGGAATCTAAACTCCAGTTAGCTGTTTGAGATTTTGGCTTTAATAAACGCTTATCCCCATATTCTTGTAATAATGCCACTGCTCCTGTAATGTGAGGGGAAGCAAAACTAGTACCGCTAACTTTTTCAATTTCTCCTTTCTGATTGTAGACAGAAATTTGTCCTCCAGGGGCAAGTAAACTAATTGCCCGTCGTTCACCAAAATTAATTTCTTTCTTAATAAAACTTCGCCCAATTCCCTCTGGTAAATCACTCAAATTAGCAAAATCAACTTTCTTAAATTTTCCTTTTCTTCTAGTTGTATATGCAGTGGTGATCCCATTAAAATTATCTGTCGGGATCGGAATTCCTCCTGTACCTTGATTCCCTGCTATTACATATAAAACATTATGTTTTTGGGCAGACCAATCAATACAAGAAGTCAATAAAGCTTTGCCATCTAATTGTGCATCCTGGCGTTCATCTCGCTCCAAAGACTCTCCAAAACTAAAATTGATCGCTCTGATGTCTCCGCTATTTTGTTGGGCAATATGCTGACTGGCTAAACATTCTTGAGGTTGTCCGCCTTCATTTAAAGAGCCTACCGCCGAAGCATATAGCTTGGCTTCTGGGGCAATTCCCTGTAAATATTTATCTTGAGCAATCATTACCTGTGCAACCATACTGGCATGATCATCGACATTCTTATCTGACTTGGGAGGGAGATTGCGGTAAAAAACTGCTGCGGGTGAAATTGCTTTCAGGTTTTTAGCTGCTTTATCTTGACCCACTTTTACAGGTCGACCTACTTCTACTTGACCAATACTAATTTTACGACCCAACAAATTATAAGGAGCTTGATGCAAACGTCGAGCGTTGACTCCTTTGTCGCCGATTGAATCACTCAAAGCCAAGGTGGGAAAAATCAAGGCAGAAAATATCCAACCAGACACCAGAAATGTTACTTTTTTACCCATATATTTTGTTGATGATTATCGGCTTTCCTCACTATGTGTCGCAATTACCGTACTAATGTCTCACAAAAGCTTGCCGAAATAGTATAGTATAAGTTAAAAGTATGTCAGGCTAATCTGCAAACTTCAGGTTTTAGCTTACAAAAGTAAAGCCAAACAGCTAAGCCTGATCGTAAACTATTTATCCAACATATCATAATAGACAAGATTGAGCGTATGACAAAACAAGTTGCGCATCCGATGATGAAATTGCAACGCAAGGTATCCTCCTTAGTAGATTCCAAAGTTGTTAAACCCGATGATCGTATTGGTAAAATTGCACTTTTATTAGGCAATGACTGGTCATATTGGAAAAATGAATTGTTAGATTTTGATTTCTCTCCCCAAGACGAAATTAAGGAACTTCTAGCGGTCGAAGATTGGGACGAAGAATAAAACTGTCGTTCGTACTGGATTGACACAGCTAACCTGAGGCATTAGAAAAGTCTACAGATGGATCCAGATGTCTTGTGCGCATTCCCAAGTCCATGTCGCCTGGGGGCTCACCAGGCATTTATACTGAACGTTTGCGTCAGACGCGGTAATGAGTGCGGTATTCGCAGCACTCGAAGTCTGAGTCCGAGTGCTGCGAATACTTGTCTTGGGGAGGGGCTGTGAGTTGAATCACATTCAAGACAGACGGCTAAGCTGAAACTAATTTTTTGGTTGAAATAATATGTAGATCGACATCGTGAAGAATTTTGAGTAACTCTTGTACTGGAGAGCTTCGTACTAATAATTACCAGCGCGATCGCTGTGTTTATCCTAATACTACTTGGGTAATAAAATACTTTTTAGCAGTTTGCGCGATCGCCTGAGTTACGTTATTACTTTCAACCACAGTAAAGCAACAGCCATTGCCAACCAGTGACGTTCGGCTCGGTCTGGTTGTCGTAGGCGAGTTTTCTGCCATTGCCAGCCATCACTTTTGACATCTCGATAAGAACTTTCAATCCACGGTGGAAATCTTTGACTGACAATCTGTTTCCAATCTTTGAGATGTTGATTTAATTTCATCTCTAGAAAGTGATTTTTGGTTCTGACTCTATTCATACCTTATTTTTGAGTCGTTACTCATCCTTTTGTAAAAAACCTACCCTTGTGAGAGTGGACAGTGCAGGAATTGAACCAACACAAAGATGACCCCAATGTCACGGTGCTGGATGTGCGAGGGGATGATGAATATCAAAAGGGGTTTGTTCCTGGAGCCAAGCATCTCTTTGTGGCTCACCTGGAAGAACATCTTGACCAGTTGGATAAAACGCAGGCGATCGCAATTTTAATCCTAGATATGTTGTAGTGAGATTCATGGTTGTTTGTATTCAGCGATTTGCTAACTAATAACTCAAGGAAGTAGCTCAAAATAATCACAATGGTTTGGGCGAATAATCGAAAAATCTCGACGATCAAGCGTATAAATGCGAGAAATCATTAGTCTTTCAGCTATAGCAACGATTGTTGCATCTGTAAAATCAAGCTGGCTATCAGCATATTGCTCCAAAATCTTATTTACTCTTATCAAATCCTCTGAGGTCACAGATTCAATTTGAACCGCTTTAGTTGTTAGGCTAGAAACAAAGTGACGCATTGCCTGATGCCCTAATCTTGAAGCAATCAGATAACAAATTTCAGGCAAAACACTCACAGGTAACACTAATACTTCATTTGCGCTTTGAGCAACAGTCAATACACGCTTATGATTGCGATCGCTATGATCAGTTAACGCAAACAAAAAACTGGTATCGAGTATTGCGGTCATTTAGGATCGCTAGGCTTGAGATTCCAGCCATATATAGGATCGATTTCATTGCCTAGAATCTCCTCATCGCGTTCTGAAACATCTTGTTGACCAGAGTTGCCTGAGCCTGCAATTGCCAACAAAAAACTGGCAGAATTATTGTTAGGTTCTCTTGGTTGGACTGACTTATAACGAAGATATTCAAGAAAGCTAGCAAGTTCGAGCAAAGCCTCATCGGGAAGGATGCTGACTGCCTCAATCAGCTTTTGCCGCTCTAGAGTAGTTTCGTCCATTACTAACACTTGAGTAAAGGGGTTGAATCTATTCTAATACCTTTGCCAGCGACAGGACTAATATTAAGTTCAAGTCAGCAATCAAAACTTAAATTTGGGCATATGAGTGAGGGCTTTAAGGCGATCGCACCTTTGGAATTGTTTCACTTCGGCTTGAAAATAAACGCTCTGTCAATAAAATTAACATTAGTCTGCGATCGCTACAAGCCCAGAGTGTGTTTCAATGCTTCATCAATCTCTGTTGTCGGTAATGAACCAATCACACGATGAATCGCTGACATTAAAATCGTTGCCAGATTATCAGTCATTACAACTGAGTCTGTAAGCAAGCCTGACTGTTGCCCCTCAAGAGAATTTAGCAAAATAGTAATACGACTTGGATGTCCTGCCCGAAACATTTGGCTGGTAATCATAGCAACAATGATTTGGGGGAGTCCTGTTTGCAAGTCATCTGCCTGCACGATCAATGCAGGTCGAGTTTTCGCAGAACTCAAGTTGGAATTTGGAAAGAGAACTAGAACAACATCACCTCGATTAACAGTTGCCTTTGGCTGCGTCATAGTTGTCATAAACACTCATTTCAGGGCTATCCCAATCTTCTGAAAAAGTAGTTAAACTATCTCGTAGAGCCTTAGCCTGTTCTCTATCGATTCCTTGAGATTCTAAGTCAATATCATTCGCTCTTACAAAGGTCACAATTACACAAGCTCCTTCAGGTACGTTATCGGGATTTTCTGTAAGCTCTACACGACCATTGCGGTAAACTCCTTCAACACTGATTAGCATGTTCCCTCCTTAAAACCCAGGCTTAACAAGATTATAGCTTTAACAAGAACTCACTTTTGAATTCTTTGAGTAATGCAATCAAATCGGGAGGGATTGAAAACAACCATTGAAACCTGTGTCTACGATCGCATTCTGGATAAATACTTTGCCATCGGTTTGACCTTGTTGTGACATCCTCCCACGGTAAATCAAAGATTATACCGTGGGCTTCCCAACATCACTGTTAGGCATTGCTCCCCTGTACACGAACGGTATTTCGCCACTTATCTAGAACCAAGTTCCCCGACAGTACGACTACGGGGCGTTTAAAGGGGCGAATGCATTCGCCCCTCAGCCCCTCTTGAGAGCCAATTTCTTAAGCGAAAATGCGGTGTGGATTTTCCTCCCGCATTATTCGCGTGCTTTTCGGGAGTCCCCCGATACGTTTCTTGACCTCGGTTACAAATTTCTTGACTACTAGCTATATCTCTATCTACAACATAACCACACTCGCTACAGTCATGTAACCGAACGCTTAGATCTTTCCTGACTTCAGAACGACAGTTAGGGCAGGTCTGAGATGTTCCACGATGGTCAACTCTACCTACAAATACATCTCGCTTTTTAGCCACGTATTCTAGGATTGTTCTCCAAAGCCCAAAACTAGCATCTATAGTATGTTTGCCCAACATACCTTTTGCCATGATGCGGAAATCACAATCCTCTACAAAGATTGTAGAAGCCAGATCACAAAGCTTGTGAGCTAGCTTGAACTGGTAATCTGTACGCTTGAATGCTATATGGTTGTGTTGTTTGGCTACTTTGATTCTTGCTTTCTCGTAGTTCAAGCCTCGTTTTTGTTTCTTAGACAGACGCTTTTGTAGCACTTTCAGCCGACGATACGCTGTTTTGAAAAATAAGGGTCTGGGTTCGGTATATCCGTCTGAATTTGATGACTAAAACCAAAATCGCTGATGGCGAATCGCTTTCGTCGTTAACATCTAAAAAAATTAACATTTGAGTTCAGCGGACGGCTGTTCACTTTGCATTATAACAAAAAGCGTATTTCTCCGTTCCGGTGCAGTGAAATGTTAGACTGGGGTGAGTAATCCGTAGCCCATCCCCAAAGTACAAACTATGTCTAGTGCTACTGATATAGGCACAAGAGTGTTAAGGCCATCTGCTGCAAGCCTTGGTTGGGCATGTTTGCACTAGACAATTAGATATTGGGAATTTATTCCTTTTGACTTGCCATTACAGCCACTTCCTTTTTCAGTTGCTCTCCAATTTCATCTTCAACCATATCCAGGTCATAATCCATTTGCAATCCCAGCCAAAATCGGGGCGACATATTAAAATAGTGTGCCAAACGAAGAGCCGTATCTGCTGTAATACGTCTTTTTCCGTGAATGATTTCGTTAATCCGTCGTGCTGGAACTCGAAGAGCCAAAGCCATTTGATTTTGACTAAGGTTCATTGGTTTTAGAAATTCCTCTAAAAGAATCTCGCCAGGATGAACTGGCATAAGTTTGTCTTCGTTCATTCTTTCGCCTCAATGATAATCAATGATTTCAACGTCCAGAGCATCACCGTCTTGCCATACAAAGCAAATTCGCCATTGATCGTTAACCCGAATGCTATATTGACCTTCCCAGTCACCAACCAGAGATTCCAACCGATTCGCTGGCGGGACACGAAGATCTTGAAGGGTTTCCGCACGATTAAGCATCCGCAATTTTCGCAATGCTACTTGCTGGATATCTGATGGCAATTTACGCGAATGTTCACGTTCAAAGACTTTTTGAGCCTCTTTATCTTTAAAGTTTCGGATCACTCTCTAAACAATTTTTTATTGCACTATCAAGTCTATAACGTATGGCGTTAAACGTCAAGAGATATCTTTGCTGAACTTTATTGCACTAGACCTCAATTATTTCTGGGAAGCAAAATAATATATTTCCTGAAAATAAACTACACGAATCTATCTTCATTGTCTGGGTCGTACTTATCACCAAGCTTCCACTCATTTGGAAAGACTGGAGCCATATTCTCACGATATGGCTGAACACGCCTTGCTTTGTTTTCGGGTTCAAAGGCAACTCGAAACGAAATCTGTGTTTCTACAACACCGTTTATGAGCTTCGATTCTTCAACGGGTGTAATTCTAATCGTTGTTGGTCCATAGGCTTCATGAGGAAGGATGGCTTCACTTGGATCAATAGCTTCAACATTAAGTCGAAGTTCGATAATTTTCGATGTCATTTTTTTGCTCCTGTAGATCATTGAAGAGTTCGGAACATGTCAACAACAATGAGACACTTTCGATTGCGAAATCCTGATGGATTGCTGCACTGCCGTATGAAGAGCCTCAATTAACTCCATCCCTCGCTCAGTAACGCACTGTGGCGCGTTATTAGTTAACCATTCACCTAATGCAGTAGCACGCTCTACTGCCAACTGATGCTGTGATAGGGAGAAGCTAGTCGAAATGTCTAACTCTGGTCTCTCCTCTAGTAGAACACCGTAGAACACTACAAGATGTGTATAGACATGGAACGCATATAGTGCGCGGTCAAACTCCCAATATCTGGGATTCCACTCAGTGTCATGATTCCAGTAGCTCAGAAATTTGGGAGACACTTTCGTTGAGTAGTTTTGTTTAAAAATGGATTCTGCGATGAGAATATTCGAGAGCTTTTTGTGTAGCGCCTCATGATATATTGCCTCTGCAAATTTCTCTTTTTTAGATATGGAATGCCAAGAAAAGAAGCAACAGCTTGGCACAAGATGGCTTGAAATACTTTGACCGATTTCCCGATAGTCGTCTTCGGTCATTGTTGACCACCGCTCAAAATCTATCATCACTAGATGCCTGACATGAATAGATATGTCGTGCAGAAGTTTTTCCGAAATTGATTGCAGGAAGTCGAGACACTCTTCAGCACGAAGTCTAACATTCTCTGGCATTTCCCTTAGTACGCATTTCTCGGCACCCGCCTCTTTAGACATGTGCTTCATGAACAATCGCTCAACCTCAAGACTTTCATTAAAAGGCAACGAATAAGAAGGTTTACACCATGCACTGGTTACAAAAGGGAATGGCTCCGTTAATGGATACTGCATGTCAAAGCCTAACTCAGCCAGTCTGGATATGTCACCATTTGCACTAATGTACGCCTGAAAAATTGTTGTTATTTTAGCGAGTTGCTCCAATAGTTGAGTTCTTGCATCACCTACTGTTTCACTATTTATGATGCTGGCTATCTCATCTATAAAAGCTCTTACAATAGATAATTTCAGTAGAAACGCTTGACCTTGCCAAGAAACGGACGAAAGAAGAGATGTGGGTCTATCAACATGATCAGGAAGTTCAAGTTCTGACTCAATCCACAACAAGGCATTCGCGTACTTTGAATTTGAACGTTTGGCAATAAGTGTGGAGTCAAAACTCATGTTTTAAATCGAGGAGGCAAAGGAGTAAGAAGCCCCCTCGATCCATGAAAAAATTCAGAAAGCGATAATCCTGATTTCCTATTCCTTTTTAAATGCAGCTAAATATTGATACATCTGCCAACGTGCATCCATATCTTTCTGTGCTTCTTGGGAGAGACGTTTCGCTTCTTCGGGTTTGGTTTTAGTTAGCATTTTGAAACGATTTTCTCGATCCATCGATTCGCTGACCTTTTTGTGGGGCGATCGCATATCTATTTGTAAGGGGTTTTTCCCTTCTTTAACTAATTCGGGATTATAACGATACAGCAACCAACGTCCGCTTTCCACCAGTTCTTTTTGATGGCTCATGGCGGTAGTCATATTAATACCGTGAGCGATACAGTGACTGTAGGCAATAATGAGGG
>CAYMWC010000251.1:1201-8307 GCA_964393695.1 uncultured Pleurocapsa sp. | reverse complement strand
AGAAACCATATGATATTTTATCGGTTAATTAACCTCAAAATCAACACCCTAGCTTTAGGGTGCTACAACCACTTGATGCGCACCATGAGGAACATCAATACGCTCGGCGTACTGTAATCCTAGACTGGGTTGGCGATTGACGCGCCAAATATCTAACCCACCTTTGGGTTGCTGGGAATTGAGATATTCAAATGTTGCTACAATTAGATGTTCTCCTGTCGCATCGAAAGTAATTCCCTCTGGCAAAACTCCCTCAAATTCATAATCACCTGCTTTGGTCAACTGCCCAGAATACGCATCAAAGCTAAACAAAGACACGGTAGCTTCGCGGGTAAAACGAGGAGAATTTATCGGCAAGTCAGTCTCTCGCATATTCGCAGTAGCCACCAAACTACCATCAGGACTAATGGCTATACCTTCAGAAGAGCGATCGCTCTCAACGGTTGCTGTTAACTGATGATTGGGATTATCTAAACGAATAACGGAAATTGTACTAGCTTGAGTTGGCAAACGTTCCTCTATAGATTCTGCCTCAAAATTTCTTCCCCAGTTTGCCGTAAGAAAATATTTGCCATCGGGAGTAAAGCGTCCGCTATAGGGATCAGAACCCACAGTAACAGGATTGCCCCAAGGTTTTAAACTTATTTCACTTGATGCTTGATCTTGAGTAAATTCTAAAAAGACAACTCGATTTTACTGACTACCGCAGGACAAACTTTTTTTGAAGAGGCAAAACAGATTTTACGCGACACAGAACAAGCTATTCAAACCACTAAACCAGTGGCACGAGGAGAAATAGGACAACTCAGACTCAGTTTTACCGCTTCAGCACTACGAGGGATTTTGCCAGAAGTTATCCGAGTTTTTCGCGATCGCTATCCTGATGTGCAAATAACCATGACCGAACACTGTACCCAGGATGTAGTAGAGGCTTTTCGTACTAATCAAGTAGATATTGGTTTTCTTTATCCTCCCGTAGACGTGGTGCAGCAGTTTTTGGAAATTATTAAAGCGATCGCTCCTATTACTAAATCCGATTGATTGTTTGGTAATAACCAGAAGTTATGACACTATAGCTAATTGGAAATAAGACCTTTATAACTTGCTTTTAAGATAAAAAGTAACAAAATATTTCAATCTTGAAGCAATTAAACAAAAAGGTTTACACAAAACAATGCATTTTGCTAATTCTGATTCAACAATTTCTCGTCGCCAAGCCATCAAAATGATGGGACTAGGGGCAGCAACTACCGTCGCTACATCTTATGCTTTTAGTAGCAATCAAGCTACAAGTCAGACGGCACAATCCAACTTCAATCAGTCTTCAGAAATAATTATTAAAGAAATTCCGCGTACTAAGGAAAGAATACCAGCGATCGGTTTAGGAACTTTTTTAACCTTTGATGTTTTGTCTAACCAACCACGTAATAATATTCAACAAGTGATGCAAAGTTTTTGGGACAATGGTGGACGGATGATTGATGTCTCACCACTCTACGGAATGTCCGAGGCTAATGTCGGTGAATTTGCACAAAACCTTGGTCTTACTAATGAAATGTTCCTTGCCAATAAAATCTGGGCGACTGGTAAATATTTAGGCGATCGCTCTCAAGCCCAAAGTCAGTTTGAGCAATCTACTAAAGAATTATCACGCGATCGCCTCGATCTCATGCAGGTTCATAGCCTAGTAAATGTTGATGTGATTGTCCCTTTATTAGGAGACTGGAAGCAAGAGGGAAAAATCCGCTATCTGGGAGTTACTCACCATGAACCCGTGTATTTTGCACCTATGGAACGGTGGATAGATAAAGGCGATTTAGACTTTATTCAAGTTCGCTACTCAATTGCTGAACGTGCAGCCGAAGAGAGAATTTTACCAGCAGCAGCAGAAAAAGGAACGGCAGTCTTAGCCAATATGCCCTTTGAGAAGGCGCGTTTGTTTCAGTTGGTAAGCGGACAACCTCTACCTGATTTTGCCAGTGAAATTGGTTGTGAAAACTGGGCGCAGTTTTTTCTTAAATATGTCATCTCCCATCCTGCTGTCACTGCTGCTATTCCAGCAACCACGAACCCCGAGCATGTTGTGCAGAATCTAGGGGCAATGAGAGGAAAACTTCCTGATCGAGCTATGCGTACCAGAATGGTGCAGCACATGGAAAGTATCCCTGGTTTTGACAAAATCACCCAAACCCCTTGGTATCCTAACAAACAGTTCGCTGGACTGGTTCGCCTGCCGAATCCTCGCCCGATTGGTTGAAATAGTTATGAAGCAAAATCTGAACAAGCAATTTTGGATGGGATTACGACTCATTATCGCGATCGCTTTTACTCAAAATAATCTTGTTCAAGCACATTTGCAATGATCGTAAATATCCCCAACGCATACGGATGATTCTGTTTGTCCTACAAATTTGTTCCTTCTAGCATCAATTGAGCGATCGCAGTATAGGCTTCAATCCAAGCTTGTTTAACTTCATCTGTCCAACTTTCTCCTAAAAAAGATTCCAGAGATTTTAAGAGACTACTTCCTACCATGGGATAGTATTCTGGTAAAACACCATATTTGATATGTTTAGTACCTAAACCTCTGAGGGTTTCAGTTAAAATTTCTGGTTGACGTAAATTGTCAATCGTTAGAACTAAAGAATCAAACAATTTTTTTCCCTGTTCTTCCATTTGAGAATGGGCAAATAGTGGCTGAACTTCTGGATAGTCAGTAAATAGGTTTTGATAGAATGTTTGAGTAAAATTCGTGTCGTGTTCTTTGACTAGACTAAAACTACGCTCCAACAGTTCGATATTCAATGTCATTAGTGTCTGTATATACCTGGTTATTGAAAAAGATTAGGATAGTAGCATCCAATGATTTTTAGATTACCATCTCTAGATCAATTTAAATTAATAGTGCGATCGCATCATGAGAAAACTATGTTATTAGAAATAAAAAGAATTATAGTTCCACCAGGACAAACAGTAATTTTAGATGGTGTTAGCTGGGCTGAATTTGAGTCTATTTTAGAAGATTTGGGCGAAAATCGTGGTTCTAGAATAGCTTATGACCGAGGAAAACTAGAAATTATGACCCCTTTACCAGAACACGAAGTTAATAAAGTTTATATTAGTAATTTTGTAGAAATTCTGCTAGAAGAACTAGATATTGAATTTTGTCCTTTGGGTTCTACTACTTTTAAAAATCAATTAATGTTTAAAGGAATTGAACCTGATAGTTGTTTTTATATCGAAAATGAAGCCGTAGTTAGAGGCAAAAATCGATTAGATTTAACCGTTGATCCGCCACCAGATTTAGCTTTAGAAATAGATATTACTAATCGTTCTCACCCAGAGATTTATCAGTTTTTAGGTGTCCCAGAATTATGGCGATATGAACGGGATAAATTACAAATTTTACTATTATTAGATGGTAAATATGTAGAGTCAGATCAAAGTAGTATTTTTCCCAATTTTTCTTTAATTGAAGTAATTCCTCAATATTTAAACCAGTGTCGAATCGAAGGTAGAAATAAGGGAATAAAAGCTTTTCGCAGTTGGGTAAAAAAGCAATTATAAAATGTTTAATAATTCAAAATTTATGACTTCGTTGATCACTAAACTAGCGATCGCCATATTAGAAATATTAGTAGCTCTAATTTTAGGTATAGCGATCGCTAATCTAGGTTTGGGAAGTGTTGCCTGGATTTTTGGAGGGATGGGTGCAGGAGTAATAGTTGTGAGAAGTTATCAAACTATTTTCAATCAAACTCTTAAACCCAATAAAATTGGGAGAAAGATCGGACAGGGAATGGTGGGGTTGTCTATAGGCTTTGCGATCGCCGATAGTGATTTGCTAGCTGCTTCTTCTCGGTTGCCACTATTTATTTTTCTGACTTTATTTATGCTGCTATGTGGCGGTGCGATCGGTTATTTTTATGCTCGCGTCAGTAAAACTAATTTACTCAATGCCATGTTAGCGACAGTGCCTGGTGGGGTTGCAACCATGTCTAGCATTGCTGCTGAATATAACCGTAATGTGTCTTTAGTAGCGATGGTGCAAACTTTACGCATTACCAGCGTAATTTTGATTATTCCTTTAATAGCGGGAACATCTGGAAATGCTGCTGATAAATCGATTTTTTCTTGGCAAGCTTATGTAATAGATAGTAATCCTGTTTATTTGTTCTTATTAATTTTAGCAATTATCTTGGCTTATTTAGGAGTCAAGATTGCCAGCAGATTAAAGATTCCTGCTGCTTCTTTTTTTGGCACTTTAATCGTCGGAATAATTTTTAACTATGGCATATCTTATCTGCCTTTAATTTCTGATTTAAATTTTACACCACCTCAAATTATTAGCTTAATCGGTCAAATATTATTAGGAATTACTGTCGGCGAAGCTTGGAGTGAAAGAGTACATTTAACAGGAAAAAATATTACTCATGCTTTTATTTCTGTAGCTATGACCATTGCTAGTGGATTTATGGCAGCAACTATTGCCACTTTAATTACTTCTTGGGATTGGCTAACCTGTATGCTGGTAACAGCACCAGGCGGTTCGACAGAAATGATTTTGGTAGCTTTAGCATTAGATCATAATCCAGAAATTGTTACCGTCGCTCATTCTGTTCGCCTCATGGCTCTTAATTTATCTTTACCATTATGGATATTTCTATTTCGCTATTGGGAAAAGCGGACAATTAATTATTAGTCATTAGTCTTTTAAAATATTAAGTGATTCTAAATATTGAAGAGATTGCCATAGATTGGTAGCAGTAGTTACGAAAAATTATGTTGGCTAAGAGTAATTTTTACATAGTAGCAGTTAGCTCGATTAGCAAGTAATCTTTAGAGCAATGTACTGATTTCTAGGGACTTACTCTGTAAACACGCTTGCGTAGATAATTGTAATTTTTCAGAAATTTTAATTTAGTCTTAATTAAACATTCAAGCTTTATTTCTGTAATTAAGTCCAAGCCTTGATTACAGAAATCCAACAATTAATAGAGGAGAAATGAGATGCCATTTGTCACGATTCAAATTGCCAAAGGTCACTCCGTAGAACAAAAACGTCAACTAGCAAAAGCAGTTACCGATACTCTAGTTTCTAGTTTAGGAACAAAACCTGAATGGGTAACAATTCATATTAATGAATTTGAGCGTGAAAATTGGGCAGTTGGTGGAGAATTACATATAGATAAACATCATGGCAGACATAATGAAAAAGTTATGAGTTAAATTGACCAAAATTTTATTTTAAAAAGGAATTAAAACAATGGAATTAACATCAACAGATGCTGAACAAATAGCATTGGATTTTTTTCTCGATGATTGGGAAATTCCCGAAGACGATCGCGATTTTTTTGTTCCTCTCGATTCTCGGAATATTGAGGATCGCTGGTATGTTGTCGAAATTGGTGTCGAAGGGTTGCCCGACAAATGGATAATTCAAGTCTTTGATGAAACTAAAGATTGCGACCCTTGTTTTACCTTTATCTCTCCAATTAAAGCTTCAGAAAGCGAGACAGGCTTAGAAGAAATGCCAGAAAGTATTGCCGAAATATTGCGATCGGAACGGGAAAATTTAGTGGTTAGTAGTTAGTAGTTAGTCATTGTTTGCAACTAACAACATCAAGAAAAAAGACAAGATAATGATCGATTCAACCGCAGCCGAAAAGTTGGCTTTTGAATTTTTAACCAGTGAGTGGAATGTACCATCAGAAGATCGCGATTGGTTTACGATTATCTCCTCTCGTACTCTAGGAGAAGATGGTTACGATGTGGAAATAGGGATTGATGGCTTTCCCGATCGCTGGATTGTGGAAGTATATGATAATGGCAAGTGTGAGCCTTATTATGAATTCACCTCACCCATCAGAGATTCTGAAATCAACAGCGATTTAGAAGATTTACCCGATTGGATCGCACAAGTATTGATAGCCGAAAGGAAGCATCGGTAGTTATTAGTAGGGGCGATTCGCGAATCGCCCGTACAGTTATTGGTCATTAGTTGATCGCCGAATGACGAATGACAAAGAACACAGGACATAAATAATGAAAACAGCAGATTGGTTAGTCAAAGAAGATGGTATTTGTAGGCTGTGTAAATCGGTACGGGAATGGGATTTATTAGCCGAAGAATATCGCTTGTATAGGTTTTTGACGGAAGTAGAAGATATCATGAGATTGGCAGCAGCCGAAGGAATAGATGAAGAAAGTTCTCTATCGGGACTACGAATGTTAGTTAGAAAACTGGTGCTGAACTGTTATACAGTCAAAACTCGTTTACCTGAACCAAACCAGAGTTCGGGAGTTTCTGTAGTGATGCTGCATGATGAAGTGGGATTTCCTATGACTATCCAGACAGAAATGAGTTTGCCAGGGACGCGTTCACAAATCCACAATCATGGCACTTGGGGCGTGGTGATGGTTTTACAAGGTAAACAAAAAAATACTTTCTGGAAACGAGTTCCTACTGCGGAATTGCCCGACAAAATCGATCGCGTTGGCGAAAGAATTATCGAACCAGGAGATATTATCAGCTTTACTACCGAAGCTATTCATAGCATCGAAGTAGTAGGAAATGAACCCACAATTACCTTTAATTTATATGGGGAAACTCATGGTGGTAAAAGATATCAATTCGATTTAGATAAGCAGACTGCCAAGCATTTTTAATCCCGTAGGGGCGCAAGCCTTGCGCCCGTCATTAGTCATTAGTATTCGTCTCAAACAACAAAGGACAAATGACAAAGGACAAAGGACAAACAACAAATCCTTTTTTCAATCTTAACTACGAAACTGCTTTAGAGTCGCTAGGCAATGAATATTGCGATCGCGTTCAACCTGCTCAATTCTCTCAGCATATTCTGCGCTTTCGTAATGATAACCTGTTGCCGATTTTGGGTTTAGATTCACAGCAAGTTACTGACGAGCATTTCCTCGATTTTGGCGGGCGTTTTCGGGGCAAACAATCCTGTTTGGCGTTACGCTATCATGGTCATCAATTCGGTCAATACAATCCCTATTTAGGTGACGGGCGAGGATTTCTTTACGGACAGGCGCGAGGAATAGATGGAAATTTATACGATTTTGGCACTAAAGGATCGGGACAA
>CAYMWC010000251.1:0-1191 GCA_964393695.1 uncultured Pleurocapsa sp. | reverse complement strand
TATTCTCAATCTAGAGATGGTCGCTTGACTCTTAAAAGTGGGGTCAAGGAAGTCTTAGCTGCTGAAGCTTTACATTATTTGGGAGTTAAAACATCTCGCTGTTTAAGTTTAATTGAAACTGAAGCTATTACCAGGGACAGTGAGGTTGTTCGCGGTGCGGTGATGGTGCGTTTTAGTCGTTCTCATCTGCGCTTTGGTACTTTTGAACGCTTAGAATATTACGATCGCTCTGATTTAATTCAACAACTATTAGATCATGTAATCAAGCATTATTATCCCCATTTGTGGCAACAACCAGATAGCTACATTCGTTTTTATGCCGAATTAGTGCAACGGGTCGCTAAATTAGTGGCAGGTTGGATGGCGGTGGGTTTTTGTCATGGTGTTCTCAATACTGACAATATGTCGATTACTGGAGAGAGTTTTGATTATGGCACTTATGCCTTTATCGATACCTATAACCCTTCTTTTACATCTGCTACATTTGATCGCCTGGGTAGATATAGTTATCGCAACCAGCCTAGTGTCTGCCGTTGGAATTTAGCTATGTTGCAGCGTCCTCTCTCGTCTGTAATTCCTGTTTCAGAAATGGAAGCGATTTTAGATTCTTTCTCTGAACTGTACACCCAATATTATCATCAGCAGATGCTACAGAAGTTGGGGTTTGATCGCTTATCTATTTGGGAAACCGAAGAATTAATCGATCTGACTTTACAGTTTTTGTTTTTAACTAAAGTCAACTATCATCAGTTTTTTGGCGCACTCAAACAAAAATTTTCAGAGCAATGGGGCGATCATCCCAATGCTATCTTACAAGATTTAGAACATTTAGTATCTGGGGAAGAAATAGCTATATTAAAGCGTTGGTGCTGGCTTTATCATCAACTATTAGTAGAGCGATCGCCATCGGTAATGAAGGAAATTACTGACCGTCTACAACGAGTAAATCCAGGATTTAGATTATTTAAATCAGAAATCGAAAGTATTTGGAAGCCTATCATTGAATACGATAACTGGAAGCCATTTATAAATTTTCTTGAGCTTATTAGGCTTGAAAAATTCAAGTAATATATTTTTATCAACAAAAGTGAAACTAAGATCGGTGCTGCAATGATCTTGACTTGCAATATTATTATTCTCATACTAAATCCGATTGACAAAATATACCTTTATTAATCTTGTAAAAGTAGT
>CAYMWC010000250.1:0-8347 GCA_964393695.1 uncultured Pleurocapsa sp. | reverse complement strand
TTATATCCATTCTCATATGATAGCTTTTGCGTAACATCAGTTAAGACATTAGCTGCATTGTCCCCTTGACCTTGGGTAATCGCCAGATTTTCAAAAGCCCCATTTTCAGGCAAGTACAGCAAATCTTGACCATCAGTAAAATCGGTAATAGTATCCGTTCCCTTCATGGCAAGCATAAAGCGATCGCTGCCACTATCTCCCGTAAAACTGTCACTACCAGATCCACCTGTTAAGAGATCATCCCCTTCCCCACCAAATAATTGATCATCACCAAGACCACCATTAAGATCATCATTACCAAGATCACCAAATAATTGGTCATTACCGCCATTAGCGATCGCCTGATCATTTCCTGCTTCCCCATAAAAAATATCATTACCCATCCCTGCAAACAGCCAGTCATCCCCCTCATTGCCGTACAAAACATTGTCCCCTTCCGTATCTTTAAGGCGATCATTACCAGCACCACCATCTAAGATGTCTGATCCCTCATTCCCGTTCAAGCGATCGCTTCCTTGACCACCGAGGAGTGAATCATTATCATTGCCACCATTTAGTTGATCGTCACCATCACCACCATTTAATAAATCACCTTCTTTCCCCCCATTCAGGAGGTCATTATTTTCTTTGCCCAATAAAATATCATTATCGCTGCCACCGTCTAGGGAATCATTACCTTGCCCACCATTGAGGACATCCAGACCATCTTGTCCCGCAATTATATCGTCCCCTTCAAGGCTATTAATAATATCGTTAGTGGCAGTGCCAGTTAAAGTTTCTTGATTCTCTGTTCCTTGGAGAGAAGCATCACTAGAAACCAAAGTGTCAGCAATAGCAGCCTTAAAAGCTGTTCTAGCCAAGTCTGCCTTGGGAGTACTTTGATTAGCCAAAACCGAAATAGTCGTATCGCTATTGATTAAATGGTCTACATCAGCGGTATAACCATAAATTTCACCATTCATGCTCTTAGTTTCGCCCCAGGGCAGTTCGCTGGCAAAGGAACCGAGTCCAACTTGCAAAATATCATTGCTTGGTGGATCAGCACTTTTATCACCATTGGGATTACCATCGGTCTTTATATCAACATAGTTAAACATCTCCTTTGTCGATTCTGGCTCTAATAAATCCCCTGAAGCCAGTGAATCAAAAAATACTGCTAAATCCTCGGCACTAGCAACTATCGAACCTGGACCATAAGCAATTTCTCCTGTGTTAACAAAACTATAGTCATCGAGGATGCCGTCTTGTCCTGGATTGCCATCTTCTGTAAGACTATCTTCATAGCCTCTAGCTCGTTGTTCCAAATCGGCATCTTCGCTAGTAAAAAAAGTATTTTTTAATCCCAAAGGTTTGAGAATCTCTGCCGTCAGGATTTCTTTAAAAGGTTTACCCGTTGCTTTTTCGGCAATCAAAGCAGCGATGACATTACCAGTATTGGTGTAAGTCCATTGCCCCGTAGAACTTTCTCCCGAAAAAGGAGGCTTGTCAAAGGCATAAGCAACTAAATCTTCTGGCTGCCAATCTTTTGTGGAACCAGATGAATAATCAGTAGCCAGATCGGAAGTAAACTCGTCACTATCATTGAAATAGTCCCACAGTCCCCCTGTACCATTTAATAGTTGGCGGATAGTTAAGTTTTCACCATCAGGAATTTTCGCGGCAATCTCTGGCAACCATTGGTCAAGGGTGTCGTCTAGGCTTAGTTTTCCTTGTTCCTGTAACTTGAGAATAACAGCCGCAGTAAATGGTTTACTAGTACTGCCAATGTTAAACAGGTCATCGGTTTCGGTTGCTGCTTGAGTCTCTAGATTAGAAATTCCTGTGGCTCCAGACCACTTGCCCTCTGGAGTAACAACTCCCACCGTTACCCCCAAATCCGATACATTGAGATCTTCACCGGTTTGATCTAAGGCGGCTTGTAGTTTTGTTTCTAATTCTTTTGGCAAGTCTTCTGTTTGGTTAGTAGTTTGAGATTTCTGCTTGTTCATTGAAGGAATTTCTAGTGATTGAATGTTGTGTCTCAAATCTTAGAAGCTTGCCTCCCTACAACACATGAGGCGGAATACCCAAAAGCGTTAGGACTAAAGTAGAAATCTAGATTAGGAAGATTAGGACTTTAGCCCCTATTAAGACAAACTGCGATCGCTTATAGTAAAAGGCAAAAAACTATTGTTTATGCGCTTTACCGTGCAACCATCAACCTTATGAATCGCCTCAAGCAACTTAAAACCTATCCCTTCGGCTTATTTCTCTGGTTAGAATGGATTTTATTAGGTTCAGCACTTTTAGCAGACTTACCTAGTAACTATATAACCGCAAAATACAACGATTCCGAGCCATCAGTTGCCCTAGGATTTACCTTTACCTTATGTCTTCTGTGCATGATCCTGTTGGGGGTAATGGGGTTGAAGTTGCCTCAGAAAAATAACCTTCACAAGTGGCTTTATTTTAGTCTCCAGATCGGATTAATTTGGCTGCCAGTTATTGCCAATCAAGAGTTTTTCTTGTCTCTGTTTTCTTATTTAATTGTGGTGATACGTAACGGTGTGATCTTCAAACCAAAGCAATGCTGGTTAGCAAATATTTTGTTGTTTTTGTCGTTCTTACCGTCTTTAACCTTGATTGATAATTTTTCAGAATTTCAAGCTGCTATAGTTAGATCTCAAACTATTACCTTTGATAACTATCAATGGATGAATAGTATGGCAATTATAAGTTATTTGATTACCCTTGCCCTATGTATAGTTTTGATGTGGGTTATTGTTAATGCCCTACTAAAAGAACACCAAAGTCAACAACAGCTAGCCATAGCTCGCGAACAACTACGCTTATATGCACTGCAAGCTGAAGATCGAGCCACCGTCAACGAACGTAACCGTATTGCCCGTGAAATACACGATTCTGTGGGTCATGCTTTAACCGCTCAAACGATACAGTTAAATAATGCGATCGCTTTTTGGCAATCTCAACCCGATAAAGCCTATCAATTCTTAACTGAAGCCAAAGAATTAGTAACCACAGCCTTGAAAGAAATTCGTTATTCTATTAATACTCTGCGTAGCGATCCTTTAGAGGGAAAAAGTTTAGAAGATGCGATTTCATTATTATTTCAAGAATTTTCTAGTAGAACCAAAATTATCCCTGATTATACTATCGCTTTAAATCATTCTTTTGGTGAAGAAATTAAACTAACTGTATATCGAATTATTCAAGAAGCTTTAACTAATATTGTGAAACATAGTGAAGCAAAAGGCGTTAAAGTGGAGTTACAAACTTTTCCTGAACATTTATATTTATTAATTAAAGATAATGGTAAAGGTTTTAATCCTAATCAAAATACTACTGGTTTCGGACTCCAAGGAATGCGAGAAAGAGTGCTAGCTTTAAAAGGAAAGATAGAAATAGCCAGCGATTTTAACTGTGGTTGCAATATCACTATTCATATTCCCTTTAATGGATTTACTCAGAAAATGTTGATTAACCAAAAATAAAAGTATGTTGAATCAATGTCATTTTCATTCTTTTCAATTCAACTTTTACTTCAATCTGGCTACCATCATCTATAAAATTTAATAATCCCCATTGTCCTGTACCTTCACTTCCTATTTCCTACTTCCTACTTAATTATGATTCGCTTACTAATTGTTGACGATCAAACTATCATCAGACATGGACTAAAAAGCCTGTTAGAACTCCAAGAAGATTTAACTGTAGTTGGTGACGCAGCTAATGGACAGGAAGCATTAGATGTAATTGCTTCTCTTCAACAACAATCTCAACTACCAGATGTCGTCTTGTTGGATGTGCGGATGCCTGTGATGGATGGTGTAGCTACCACCATAGAATTTAAAAAGCATTATCCAGAAATTAAAATCTTAATTTTAACTACCTTTGACGATGATGAATATATCTCTCAAGCCATGAATTATGGGGCAAAGGGTTATTTACTCAAAGACAGCCCTCCACAAGATTTAGCTATGGCAATTCGGGTTGTTAATAAAAATAATACCTATATGGGTTCTGGTTTATTAGAAAAAATGTTGCAGCACACTACTCAACCAGAAGTTGCCAACGTCGCTATTGCCGAACAACTAGCTGAACTTTCCCCCAGAGAAAAAGAGGTTTTAAATCTAATTGCGACTGGGGCAAATAACCGCGAAATTGCCGAAAAATTGTATATTTCTGAGAAAACAGTCAAAAATCATGTTACTAATATCTTGAGCAAGTTAGATTTACGCGATCGCACTCAAGCAGCCCTTTTAGTTAATCAAATTCAAATAAAATAGGAGTTAATTTTACCCTCCAAACTCTACTCATTACTTGCTACTTGAATAACTAATGACTGCTCACTGTTCACTGTTCACTGTTCGGCGTACTAGTATACTCCTGCCCTTGATCATTGATTGATTTCCGAGCGTAATCCTCGCAGTTTTGGGTTATTGTGTTTGCTTCCGCTCGCATTTTGGCAACTAAGTTCGGGTCTTGTGATAATAAGTTTGATTGATGACTAATTTTTAAATCAGAAGTTGGTCGAAGAGATTCTAACCGTGGAGTTAGTTCGATAGTTTTTTCAATCGGAATAGCTAAACTAGAGCGAGTAATCAAATCCTGTAAAGCGGGGCAAGGTTGAGAGCCATCTAGATAAATCTCTGGAGATTCCCATAAGGGATAGGCGTGTTTGCCGTTAATACCAATTACTTCTCCCTGGCTATTTAATAATGGCCCCCCACTCATACCTTTTTGCACATCATTGGTATATCCAATCTGATAACCTTCTTCTAAAGCTTGATTGAGAATAATAGTAACTCTGCCTGGTTTGAGGGCGAAACCTGTCAAGTTCTGATTGGGAGAATATTTAACAGTGGCTCGCTTGAGATTTCTAGTGTCTACTTGATTATGAGGAAATCCAGCAGCAAATAGGGGTTCACCTACTTCTAAATAAAAAGAATTACCAATTTTAGCTATAGGATAGTTAGTATTAGCCTGAAACCTTAATAAGGCTAAATCATAAGCGTCTTTACTAGTGATTAAGCCAGTTACAACTTCTGCTGAGTATATTTTTCCGTCGGCAGTCTGAATTTTGAAAGGAGCTTCTCCTGCTCTTAAAACGTGTTGATTAGTAATGACAATATACTGATTCTTTTGAGCTTGGTGCATGATTATAAAGCCAGAGCCTAAGAAATCTTGACCAAAGACTTTGACACTAATCTTGGCTGCAACATTGCTAATTTGAGTAGATAGCCCTTGAGAAGGGGCGGTAACAAAAGTTTTTGGTCTAAATTTAGCAGCATCTCCAGACAAAAACATCCCAGTGCTAATCAAACAGATTATGAACTTTGTCACCTGGGATGTTGAGTTAAAGAGGTGCGGACTAGGAAAACTACCGCCTCCAAAATTGTGATTTTTTGACCCTCTACTGGGTAGCCATTTCATTAACCAGTCTTGATAAGATTTGTCTTATCTATAATTGTTAATTGTTTACGGGTACTGTGTCGAGAAATTTTTCCATATCTACATAAAACTCGCCATCAGAGTAAAAACCAGGATCATCGGCACTGAGGGTCAAAGTTTGTCCACTAACGCTACGGCGGAAGTCTACTAATCTAACTAATACTTCTTCTGGATCTGTTCCTGGTTTTAGAGTAATTAAAACATTTTCCTCTGGACAGCTACCACCACGAGCGTTGGCAACACAGAGTACTGGAAGCTGATTAATATTACCAGTACGAATGTATTTTAGATTACCTTGATCGAGAAACTTTTGAAAACGTTGTGAAACCGCACCGCATCTGGCTGCGGGAGTCCATTTGTCAGAGAATTTATTTGCCCAGTTGATTAGGCTGACTTTGCCTCTAGGGGTGTTAACAAAAGTATTCCAACCACCATTGAGTTGAGCGCAGTAATAGGTATTACTACTGCTGTTTTGGGTTTGTGCTGTAGCTGGGTTAGCGATCGCGCTGCCAATAACAACACCTAATCCAGCAAGTATTCCAGCTAACGATCTAATCTTCATAGTATTTTTCGAGATATTGTGAGCCATGACTAGTATCTATATTATATAAACTACACTACAGATTTACTGCATGATTTATTTCAGCTGAGACAATTCAGCTTCAACTGCACTATCTTGGCAGATGACCAAAAATTTACAGTATTTTTAATTACATTATTCTGTTTAAAGGTTAAGGATTAGATTAATGCAGTATGACTCAAAATTGGTTCTACTATGTGGCGGTCTAGATTTTGTCCAATTAAAACCAAGCGAGTTTGTCTGGGTTCATCTATTTTCCAGAGGCGATCGTAAAAGGTATCAAAGCGGTTGCCTACTCCCTGCAAGACTAGACGCATTGGTTTGTTTGGCACATTCACAAATCCCTTAACGCGATAGATTTCTTGTGATTGTAATAGTTGTTTTAACTGCTTAATTAAAACTTGAGGTTCAAAAGCTGCATCTAAGATAAACTCAATAGAATTAATATTTTCGTCGTGTTCGTGTGCGGCTTCGTGATCGTGATGGGAATGACGGCTATCTAAATTGTCTTCAACGGCTGCATTAAAACCTAAGAGTAAATTGGGATTAATTTCTCCTTGACTAGCTGTGACTATTTTTACTCCTGGCTGTAATTCTTGTTTGAGCCAAGTTTTAATTTTATCTAGGGTTGATGCTTCAACTAAATCAGTTTTCGTTAGTAACACCAGATCTGCACAGGCTAACTGATCTTCAAATAGTTCTTCGATAGGAGTTTCATGTTCTAAGTTAGGATCTCTCTGTCTTTGAGATTCTAAAGCCTCCAGATCACCGACGATGTTACCTTTTGCTAAGGCATAACAGTCTACTACCGTCACTACTCCGTCTACAGTGGCACTATTGCGAATAGTGGGCCAACGAAAAGCTTGAATCAGGGGTTTGGGAAGGGCTAACCCTGAAGTTTCAATCAAGAGACAATCAATTTTATCTCGACGTTTGAGCAATTCCTGCATGACGGGATAAAACTCTTCCTGTACCGTACAACATAAACAGCCGTTAGTTAATTCCACAATGTTATCAATAGGGCTTTCTGACTCATCACAAATTTGGCACGATCGCAATAAATCGCCATCAATACCGACTTCCCCAAATTCATTTACTAAAACAGCAATACGTCTGCCTTGATTATTTTGGAGAAGATGACGCACTAGAGTAGTTTTGCCTGCGCCGAGAAAGCCTGAAATTACAGTAACGGGTATTTTATGCATTTATCATTTATCACTAAAAACTAAGAACTTTCGGTTTTATACCTTCAATCGGCAAAACCTATTAACCTAAAATTGTGCTGGAGAGAAAGGCAAAACCAATCCCAGAAATAGTAAAGCCAGCAAAGCGTAGAGGGAGAAGAGAAGCTTGGGGAGATTTTTTGAGTATGATTTTACCCAAGTAAAAAGCGATCGCGCTAATTGCTAATTGAATCAGACAAAAACCTAATAAATAAGCCTCTATAGCCATCGTTTCTGCCCCTACAATCGACTCACCGTAAGCATAACCATGAAAGATACCTGCGATCGCACTAATGACAGTTAATAGAGCTAAATTAGTCTGATTGGTTTGGGCTAACAAGATACCCATGAGCAATACTGAAGCAGAAATAACTAACTCAACTACTGGTAAATTAATACTTTGTAAATGAATGACTGTACCAAGGGCAGTAGTCAACATAAAAGCTAAGGGAATTACCATACCTAATCTGTTACTCAAGGCTGCCAATAAGCCAATAGCAATCACAAATGCCAAATGATCGACACCAATTATGGGATGACCTAAACCAGAAAGCAACCCTTCAATAAAAGTGCTAGGTAGTTTTCCTCCCATTGGGTGATGAGCTAAAGCAGGAGATATATTGGCAAAAAAATTAATTGCCAAGAGTACACTGAAAACGCCACCAAAAGCGATTACGCTGCGCGTAACCTTACGAATCGCCTGATTTTTATTCATAATTACCAAAATATTTGTATTCAATAAAACAACTAAGTTGTGGAGAAAATTTAAGTTATTTTAAGTTTTTATTAGTAATAAATGCTTAAGAAAACTTGTAATTTGCAGAGTAAATAAACAACAATAATTGTAGAGTTTAGTTAACACAATCTGTACCTCGCAGACATGATTAAAGGTGATGTTCTAATGGTCGGCGGGCATTCTGACTACAGAGATTATCGCAAATAAACTCTTCACAGCTGCGGGACAGTGCCAGATTTTCACTGAGCTTTCCCCCTTACGTTTAATGACTGTTCCTCATTAAAGCCAACTAATATAGTTATTAAATGACAATCAACCATAGTTCTACTCAGTTCAGATAAGAAACTGAAGTTTTAA
>CAYMWC010000249.1:0-8352 GCA_964393695.1 uncultured Pleurocapsa sp. | reverse complement strand
GATGAGATTAAATGTTCCGCTACTTAGCTTTCCAGAAATGTGTCAGGCAGTCAGCTTCGATCCTTTTCGATTATCTGGTAAGTCCTGTAATTCTTGGTCTAAAAATCCGATTAACTGTGAGGCATCCAGGGTAACCGCTTTCTGATTCATGTACTACAAAGCCAAAACTACAAACCGAGGATTTTTTCCTCTGACACCTCTATAATTTCATGATTTAACCCACAATTATTCCTTATTCAGATTAGTTCTCTCTTAAAAACAGAGAACTAAATCCCGATTTTTTCCAAAATGAGAATTGCTGGTTATGGAGCAAGAAAGATAAATTCTCTTGTTCCTCTAGATGCGGAGTTGAACCTACCAGTAGAGGAATATTCCCACGGACTGAGGCAACCAGTAGCGGTTGAAGTAGCGCGTTCGGGATTTGGGGAAACAGTAGAAATCATTGAAAAAACCACGGCAGCCAAAATAGGTAAACGTCAAGCTGAAGAATTGGCTTACCATAGTGCTGGAGATTTTGAGGAGTTTTATCAACAACAAAAAGCCCAATCATCTGAGTTGAAAGAAACGGGAGAAATAGTAGTTATTAGTGCTGATGGCAAAGGTGTGGTGGTGCGTACTAAAGATTTACGTTCCCCGACCCAAAAGCGAGCTAAGGCATCGAGCAAAAAGTTAGAGAAAAGATTAACTAAGGGTGAAAAGCGTCACTCAAAACGAATGGCAACGTCAACCTGTCGATAACTGTGCTAGATATTTACTCAACAATGCCGAGTACCTCCAATACAACGATTATTTAAAAGTTGGTTTTCCCATTGCTACGGGTGTAATAGAAGGTGCTTGTCGCCACCTGATTAAAGACAGGATGGATATTACTGGGGCTAGATGGAGTCTTGCTGGTGCGGAGGCTGTTTTACGGCTTCGTTCTCTCTACATTAGTGGTGATTGGGATGAATATTGGCGTTTTCATAGAGAGCAAGAGCATCAACGCCATCACCAGGCTTTATACAAAGATGGGATTCCCCTCATGAAGCAAGTGATTCAAGCTCGTTGTTCTCTTATCCCTCCACCCCTTGCAATACCACTCTAAACCCAGTTCTTTGTCTCTCTAAAAGAGTCGCACCCAATTAAATAAGTTACCTCGATAAGTCGTTAGCTTTGAGAAAGACGTTTGACGGGCGCACCTCCTAACAGCCTGTCTGTTTCTGCTAGTAAGCTAGGAATTTTCTGAGCATAGGGACTAGCTGTTAAGCAAGATTCGAGATTTAACCGAGTCACCTGATCTGCTTTTGCCCCAGGAAACCAATGACCAGCATTAGTCAGGAGGTTGTAACGTGCTTGTCCATATTCAATCATGTCGTATGCTAGAGCCAAATTACGCAACCATAAAATCACGGGCATATTAACGTTACCAGGAGTATTATCATAACTAGGTAGGCCAACCTGCCAATTATCGAGCCAATCTTGACCTAATACGGCGATCGCTGCTTGCTCTAATCGTTCTAAGATTGGTGGTAATATTGCCTCTGCTTGCTCTAATAAAGGCAAAACTTTTAAATGTTCATCAAAATCTATCGGATTAGCTGCACCCAAACTAAGGGTATGTACCTCGCGATGGGATAAACAAAACAAATCGTTAAATACCATTGGACTAAGCGGCTGGCATAATTCCACTAGCTTTGCTGGTGGATTGTAAAGATGTCCGCCTTTATCAGTAGGCGAAATGATAAATACGCCCATATCATGTCTTCGGGCTGCTTCGATTGCTGGCCAATTCCACTGATTGATGTAATACCAATGGAGATTTACATAGTCAAACTCGCCTGTTTCAATTGCTTTGATAATAATTTCCGTTGAGCCGTGGGTAGAAAAGCCAATATGTCTGACTTTACCTTCGGTCTTTAGTTTCTTGGCCTCGTCTAAACATCCTCCAGGGCGTATACTATGCTGAAAAGTCTCTTCGTTATTGATGCCGTGGAGTCCCAGCAAATCGACATATTCCAGTTGGCAAAAGTTGAGCGACTGCTTAAATTTACGACGAAAATCTAAAGCTTTGGGCTGGGGAGAGACTTTAGTCTGAAAGATGAGCTTTTCTCGCGGTAGCTGAGGTAGTATTTGTCCCAGCTGCATCTCAGAGCTACCGTAGCCCCTAGCTGTTTCGATATGATTAATCCCTAGCTCAAATGAACGACGAATAGTGGCTTCTAAATTACGCTGATTGGCTGTGGGTATTTCAGATTGGGGCAAATCTTGCCATTTATATTGATATCTCATGCCCCCACAGGAAAAAACGGGCATCTGTAACTCTGTACGACCAAATCGCCGATATTGCATAATTAAACTACGATCTTTTATATTTATTCTTGCCTCTTATCAATATCATTTTAGATATTATTTGAGCAGGGCAGGAGCAACAGGGAAATTAGATGAAAATTTTATTGGTAGATGACGAAACTGAACTAAGCGATCCTTTGAGTCGAATTTTGCTGCAAGAAGGCTATCAGGTAGATATAGCTGATGATGGAGCAACAGGAATGGAATTAGCCCTGCAAAATCAGTACGATTTGCTGATCTTAGACTGGATGTTGCCTCATAAGTCAGGATTAGAAATCTGTCGGTCAATGCGATCGCAATCTTTAAGTACCCCTGTATTATTTTTAACCGCCAAGGATACAATAGACGATCGCGTCGATGGATTGGATGCAGGGGCAGATGACTATTTAGTCAAGCCGTTTGAACTGCGAGAATTATTAGCCAGAGTGCGGGCTTTGTTGCGTCGTTCTAGTTTAGAAATGCCTCATAGCGATCGCTTGAAAGTGGCAGACTTAGAGCTAGATCTAGAAAATCAGATAGCATATCGTAGCGACAGGGCGATCGACCTATCGGAAAAAGAAATCAAGCTATTAACTTACTTTATGCAGCACCCAGACAGACTATTAACCCATGAAGAAATATATCGCTATTTGTGGCAAGCGGAAGAACAACCTAGCAGTAATGTATTAGCTGCGTTGGTACGCCTATTGAGACGTAAAATTGAAATTAAGGGAGAAAGCACTTTGATTCATACAGTTTATGGCAAAGGCTATCGTTTCGGAAATGTTTAGCTGTAGTCTGTTAGGTTGTAATTGATGGGTTTAGATAAGCTATTAGTTTTTAGTTTATCTAAGTTATTCTTGATTAATTTATGGACAAAGCAATAGACAGCGATCGTAATTTGTTGGATGCTTAATTCATTTTTTAGTAACCAGAAGAGATGAAATCGTCCCACCGCAACTTTCTTTACTTAGTTATTTTAAAATATTCTTTAAACAAATTTATCCAAAATATTCCTCTGTCATAATTGTTTCTAAATCCACTAAATTATTATCAGGAATAGGAAATTCTTGTCGCATTGCTTTGACCGACTTTTTATACCAATCAAGATAATTCTGTTCTAAATAATTATTCAAGCTGGGAGATTCTTCTAAAATACTGTTAATTTCGTCACGAAAGTTAATTACTTCTTTCTTCCAACCTCGCTGATTATATTCCTTCTCGCTGTTCCAGTACTTTAGCTTGAGAATATGCTCGATCAGTCTTTTGGTATAACTGCGTAAAGCACGTCTCTCACTTGCTGTCATATCATTAATTTCTTCAATTAGATTATCCCAATCCATATTTTCTAATTGTTTATTTTGAATTACATTTATCATCTCTTGTCGCCAAAGGTTTAAATCTTGATGATAAAGCTGTTTTAGTTGCATATTCATCTATAAATTACGTAAACATCACGCCAATCTACACTAATTCTAATTCAGGTAAAGGCTTGTGAATTGTCCCTAGCCAGTTAATTAAGTTATCTAATTGCTTTTGAAGCTTAACTATACCTAAACCCCGCACGATGACTTTTTTGGGTGCATAAACAAAACGCGATATAATGATTACTTGTTAAGTAATAATTTACTAACTTCAATACTAATATCAGGAAATGAAATAGGATTAATCTCCCCTATAACTATTTCTTGCTTGTCTCCATAACCATTTTGTTTTGGTTGAGTAAATACCCAAAATTTATTGTGAGGCAGATCGATTACCCAGTATTCGGGAATGCCGTTTTGTGCGTAGATTATAGATTTATTTTCTAAATCTTTGTTCAAAGTGTTATTGGACACCTCAATCAACCAATAAATATCTTGAGGGTAAGGATGGCGATTGGCATAGTTATCTGCATCAAAGCGAACCACGGCAATATCAGGTTCGGGTTCAGAATTATCGAGGGTAACAGGATGTGCCTCTCTTACTTTTGCTGTTCCCTGTAATTTCCCTCGTAAATAGTCAGCCACTGTATCAATCCGAGAACTATGAATTGGTTTTTCTGGACTCATAGTTATTATTTCACCAGCCAAAAGTTCTACAGATTGACCTTCTAAGATTCCAGATTCAATAATTTGATGGTAATCTTCAACCGTCCATTTGTAAAATGCTTTCATGGTCTTATTACAACTCCTAAACCAATTCTAATTCAGGTAAAGCCTTGTGAATTGTTCCTAGCCAGTCAATTAAATCATTTAATTGCTTTTGAGGCTTAACTATACCTAAACCTCGCACAATTACCTTCTTCGGCGCATAGACAAAACGCGATCGTAAATGCTTAGGTAAATTCTCCGCCATCAAATTCCAAGCAGGTTCAGCCATCGGAGTTTCTAAGACAAGGTTGGTTTGTCCTTCGGGTTTGATACGAGAAAAGCCAATCGCCTTAGCAATCTGTTTTAATTCCATTACCTGAATCAACTGCTGGGTTGCAGGAGGAATTGCCCCGTAGCGATCTTCCCATTCGGCTGCAATTTGGACTAGTTCTTTTTTCGAGGTAGCGGTAGCAATAGCACGGTAAGCATCCATTTTTTGTTCGGGATCAGCGATATAGTTGGCAGGAATAAAGGCAGTGAGTTTTAAATCTATTTGGGTATCTTCTACCTTGGGTATTTCTTGCCCTTGGATTTCTTGAATTGCTTCTTGCAGCATCTCCATATAGAGATCGAAGCCAATTTGCGTCATTTGCCCTGATTGTTCTGCACCCAGAAGACTGCCTACCCCGCGTATTTCCATATCCCTGGTTGCTAGTTGATAACCCGAACCTAGTTGACTAAACTCTTGTAAAGCGCGGAGTCTTCTGCGGGCAAGATCTGATAAAGTCTGTTTACTGGGGTATAGTAACCAGGCGTGTGCTTGAGTACCAGATCGCCCGACTCTACCTCTTAACTGATAAAGTTGAGATAAGCCGAACTTTTGGGAATCTTCGACGATAATCGTATTGACGCGGGGAATATCTAAACCCGACTCAATAATGGTAGTGCAAACCAGTAAATCTGCCTCGCCGTTGCTGAAGGTAAGCATAGTTGACTCCAATTCCGACTCTGGCATTTGCCCATGAGCGATCGCCATTTTAATCCCAGGAATCATTTCTCGTAGCTGTGCGCTAACCTCTTCAATCCCTTCTACTCTGGGAACTACATAGAATATCTGTCCGCCTCGATCCAACTCGTTACGGATGGCATTGCGAATTACTTCTAGGTTGTGGGGGGAAAGATGGGTTTTAATCGGACGACGAGACGGCGGAGGAGTGGTAATTAAACTCATTTCCCGAATCCCCGACAGAGACATATAGAGAGTGCGGGGAATAGGCGTAGCCGAGAGAGTTAAGACATCTACCTGAGATTTAAAGGCTTTGATTTTTTCTTTTTGGTTTACCCCAAAGCGTTGTTCTTCATCTACTACCAGCATTCCCAAGTCTTTAAATTGCACATCCTTACCTAATAGCTGCTGTGTACCGACTACTACATCTAATTCCCCTGTTGATAACCGCTGTAGAATTTCCTTTTTCTCCGCAGCAGTACGGAAACGATTTAACAAACCAACATTGATGGGATAGGGTGCAAATCTTTCTTTAAGAGTGTGATAATGCTGTTGCGTCAAAATAGTTGTTGGCGCAAGTAAAGCTACCTGTTTATTACCACTGGTAATTACTTTGAAAATTGCCCTGATAGCTACTTCCGTTTTACCAAAGCCAACATCACCACAAACTAAACGATCCATCGGGCGATCGCTTTCTAAATCGATTTTGATATCTTGAGTAGCTTTAAGTTGATCTGGGGTAGGTTGATAGGGAAAAGAATCTTCTAATTCTTGTTGCCAAGGATTATCTGGCGGATAGGCATATCCCTCTAGGTTGGAGCGTTTAGCATAGAGTTTTAATAAATCAACTGCTAGCTTTTTAATATTTTTCTTGACTCTTGTCTTAGTTTTTGACCAAGACTGACTTGCCATTCTATCTAATTCTGGAAGACGCTTTCCCGTTTGCCGAAATCGAGTTAGCATATCCAAAGCATCGGCGGGTACTCTTAATGTCCCATCGGCATACTTAACTACTAAATATTCACGATGTACTAAAGTTTCTAACTCTAGAAATTTACCCAAGCCATGATGTTTATGAACTACATAATCACCTGGCCGTAATTTGTTTAGATCGACTTTTTTAGAAGTAGCGCGACGGCGTTTACGAATATAGCCAGCAGTAGCTAAAGTTTGTTGTCCAAAAAATTCTTTATCAGTCACAACTACTAGACGATAGGTAGGTAAAATAAACCCTTCTAACTCTGCTAAACCAGAATATTTGACTGCTACTGCGGTACTTTGAACTTGCGCTTTTTCAATTGCCCGAAAGTCTTGCGGATTGGGTACAAACTGTACTGGACAATCATGTTCTTGTAATAGAGAAGCAGAACGACTGGGCTGGGCTGAAACTAACCATGCCTGATATTTTTCTAGCGTCATCCCGCTATATATTTCTCGTTTACCTCTTAAAATTGCCGCTAGTTTAGCAAATTGATGCGGCGTTGTCGGAATCGGACGCGCCTGTAAATTATGTACCGACACCGCGTCAGGATTAGCTATATTTAAACGAGGTTTTACTTCCGCAATTTCTGATAAATAAATGCAGTTAAAGTTATTACTTTTAGCTATACAAGTTGGAAACTCAGCGTGTATTTTGGGCAGACTTGGAGTTAAACTTTGCCATTGAGATTGAGCCAATTCTATCCAGCGATCGCCATGTGCCTGGCACTGTTCTAATTCATCGATAGCGATTAAAGTATTCTCAGGTAAATAATCAATAATTGAAGCAGGCTGATCAAAAGCAATACCTAAAAAACGCTTCATTCCTTCAGGAGGATTCCCTTCTAGTAAAGTTGCTAATTCTGCATCATCTAAATAGCTTTCAACAACTCGATTGGGTATGCGCGGGTTTCCCGCGCGCCCCTCTCGTTCAATACTCTTACCATTTTCTAAAATACTGTTGGCAATAATGTTACTAAAAGAGGTTGGCGTTAATAATAATTGCTCTAGCTTATCTAAAGATCTTTGATTGGCAGGATCGAACTCTTTTAACTGTTCTAATTCATCCCCAAACCAATCCAGCCGAATCGGTAATTCAGCCGAAACTGGGAAAATATCGACAATATCCCCCCTTCTACTCCATTGACCTTCGGTTTCTACCAAACTTACTCGCTCGTAGCCCAATCTAACCAGAGATTCATCCAACTGCTTTGAGGTCATTTCCATTCCAGGCTGAAGCGTCAGACAATAAGACTGAAATACTTCTGGGGGTGGTAAATGAGGCTGAAGCGATCGCTCTGTAGCTACAATAGCTATTCCACTACTTCTGACTTCTGATGTTATACCCTTGTGGTACTTCTGACTTCTGACTTCTATTAAAGCCTGCATCTGTCCCCAAGTGATTTCTGATTCGGGGTCAAAAGGGTCATAGGGGCTGGCTTCAGAGGTAGGATAAAAATTCACTGTCTGCCACCCCATCGCCTCTAATTGGGCAGCCCAACGTCCTGCTTCTTCTAAAGTAGAACAGATGACTAATAAATTATTATCTGCGGCATTTGCCAAACTAGAACTAACAATACCCTTGGGTAAACGAGGAATGCCATTAAGTAGCAAAGACTGCCCTTGATTCAGTTTTGTTAGTAATTCTCTGGTTAAAGGCGATTTCTCGATCGCTCGTACTACTGATGCAAAAGCCATAATTTGAAAGGATGAAGGATGAAGGATGAAGAAAAATTACTCTCCCATAAAAAGATAGCGAAAAATCTGGCTAATTAGTGCAGAGATAATTAGAACAAGATCTGCAAATCATTGATTAATACCAATAAATTACCGACCAATCTAGAAGAAATATTGATAGAAGATTTTTTTTAACCAATAGAATTAACTCAACTAAAAGATAATAATTAAGCAGTAATCTATTTAAATTAAATTCAATAGGACTTACGCAAGAATCATTTCGAGAGAAGGATTTTTAAGCTGCTGAATCAG
>CAYMWC010000248.1:0-8488 GCA_964393695.1 uncultured Pleurocapsa sp. | reverse complement strand
ATTTTTAACCCAATCTCCTTCTTTTCTAGAACATCAACGTTTGATGAAAAATCTATATTTTAGGAAAATTTTCGCTTTTTTTTGAGTTGAGATTGATTTTTGATGGCAATTTTTGGGGAACAATCTATTTTAAGCTAATTGACTTGCACGATCTATCAGTAAAGATGATAATTTCATCTTTGTTTTCTAGTTATAACAGAGAACTTTATTGTCTTTTCTTTTCAAAATGAGAATTGTTGGTAGTTTGTTAAAACTTATATAGCAATCATAAACGAGTTGTAAGAATTTCTATTACCTCTTGCCTACTCTAATCAATCAGTTAACAACTCAAACAAGACTGCTATAGCTTTTTAAAAATTAATCACAAGATATTACTATGTTTATTCCCTCTGGTTTTAGTCAAAATTCTGTTAAAACAAGTTTAGGTGAGATAGTTTATTACACTAACAATCGATCGCCTTGGAAAGATTTAGAAACAAATACTAGCGAAACTTTAGTTTTCTTACACGGTTTGGGCGGTGGTTCATCAGCTTATGAATGGTCAAAGGTATATCCAGCCTTTGCTGCCGACTACCGTATCCTCGCACCCGATATGTTAGGTTGGGGTAGATCAGCACATCCCGAACGTAAATATCAAATTGAAGATTACATTATTACCATTCAAGAATTTTTAGAACATACCTGTAATGAACCTGTTACGGTAATTGCTTCAGCATTAACAGCAGCCTTTACTATACGTGTGGCGATCGCTAGTCCTCAATTATTCAAGTCTCTAATTCTTACTACCGCAGCAGGCTTAAACGAGTTTGACCAAGACTATCAAGATAATTTCTTTACCAAGCTAGCTGGTACTCCCATCATTGATCGCTTGCTTTACAATACGGGAGTCGCTACTAGTTTTGGCATTCAAAGCTTTTTAGAACAACGTCAATTTGCGCAAAAAGAGCGAGTTTATCCTGAGTTAATTCAAGCATATTTACAATCGGCAAAGCAACCTAACGGCGAATATGCAGCCTTGTCTTTTGTGCGGGGCGATCTTTGTTTCGATCTAACTCAATATATTACTCAACTAACTGTTCCGACAGCCTTAATCTGGGGACAAGAATCAGAATACACAGGGCCCAAAGTTGGTCATTGTTTACGAGACATGAATCCCCAAGCAATTCGCATTATGTACCAATTAGATGATGTCGGATTTACTCCTCAATTAGAACTTCCCGCCGTTACTATTGGACTAATTCGGAAGTTTTTGCCCCAACTTGAATCAAATACAGCCAATAGTGACAGAAGTACAGCTAAGTTAGTTTAACTACAACATATTAATGAAACTCAAAAGACGATTTTCAATTTCTCTTACAGCAATTAATAATAAATAAAGGAGGAACACCACAAAATAGAAAGTAAGCGATCGCTTTATAAGCATTATAAGCACATTTAGATTTAATTCTGTTGATAATAACTACTTTCTGGAGTTGAGTTTGAAGAATTTTCTAGTTGCCAATAATAATATCCCCCACCCAAAATCGCAACTAATAAAGCACCTATCCCCAGAATAGTTTTTAAACCAAACAATTTCGACTTACTACTTAATTTTAAAGTTCTGACTATTTTCAAAGCCTCACTTGCCGATGAGTAGCGTTGTCTAAAATCAGGACATACCATATGGTCTAAAACCTGAGCTAGATTTTCGTCAACCTTAATTAAATTACGCCATTGAACTGCTTCAGTGTTCTGTTCTAAGGGAATATTTTTGGGTTCTACTCCTGTGAGAGCATAAATACCAATCATGCCTACAGCATAAATATCACTGGCAAGTTTAGGTTTAATACTTTTCTGTTCAGCAGCCATATAACCTTGAGTACCTATTGGTACAGTCAGACTGGTGTTGCCTTCCGCGTTTGCCATCTGATTATAAATTTTCTTAACTGAACCAAAATCAATCAATATAAGGCTGCCATCAGATTTTCTCCTGATTATATTAGAAGGCTTAATATCTTGATGAATGACTTTTTCGCGGTGAGCAACTTCCACAATTTCTAAAATCTCTCGTACTAACGCTAATACTTCTAATTCTTGCCAGCGTTGATGAGAGCCTAATTCCTCACCTAAATCTCTGCCATCAATATATTCGTGAACTAAATAAAATTTATCCCCTTCTTGAAAATAAGCTAAAAGATCGGGAATACGATCAGATCTACCCAAAATTTTTAAAATCTTGACTTCTCTAGCAAATAAATATTTAGCCTTACGCAAACTCAAAGGGTCTTTTGCCTGCGGTTCAAACTGTTTAATTACACACCGAGGATCTCCCTTCGTCTGACTATCCTCTGCTAGATAGGTTTGACCACATCTTCCTGTTCCTAATACACTGAGAACACGATAACGTTTATTGAGAGTTGTTCCAATCATCTTACTTCTCTACTATCACATTGATAGACTCACCTTTCATGATCAGCCCAGACCAATACGACCAGCTAATCCTGTACTGAGAGGGATTAAAGTTGCCAACATTAAAAATAGTGCCAGCAAACCCCAAGCTGCTCGACTATCATCTGGTTCAGTTAATTCATTTTGTACAGGACGTTCTAAATCTCTTTGGAGAAATAAAATCAACACTGCCCAATAGAGAGGAATGGGGTTACTGGGGTTAAACAAAGCCACAATACCTAAAATAATTAGAGTTGCTAAGGTGCTACGTCTAGCAGTTTTACGTCCATAGATTGCATGAACAATTCTACCACCATCTAATTTACCTGCGGGCAAAAGATTGAGTGCGGTAATGACCAAGCCGAGCCATCCTATTATGACCAACGGATGAATATCAACTACTGCTGTCTCCAAAGCTGGGCCTAAAATTACTTTAGCCAAAGTTCCAACTAAAATTGAGGCTCGAAAAAATTCTGTTGGTAGTTGAAATAGACTACCAGAATGAGACAAAGTTAAACCAGTAATCAATAATAGTAACGAGATAACTCCTGCCGTTGCTGGCCCAGCAAACGAAATATCAAATAGTGCGGTGCGGTTAGGTAATAATGATTCAAAACGAGTAATTGCCCCAAAAGAACCAATTTGCCAAGTAGGTAAAAAGAACGGAATACTGAGACGAATTTGATAGCGGTTGGCAATCAGGCGATGACCAATTTCGTGGGCTAATAAAACCGTCCACAAACCTACACTGAGGGGAACAGCTTCTGCATAACGTCCAAAATCATTAAACAAATCAAAACCCTGTAATAAACTAGCTGCTTCTAAAGTGGTAAGAATTGTGCCAATGAACAAAATTAGAGCCAGATTTTTTTGTGCCAAAGTAGTCGTTTCAGGATCATTAGTCTTGGGTAAAATGACAACTACAGGTTTTTCTTCAGGGCTTTCAACTAGAAATAAGCGATATTTATCTTGAAAAACTGACTCTAGCTTTTGATTCATTTTAGAGTAAGCAATATCTGGCTCACCACGCAAATTACCTTTAAATATTGCTCCATCTTGATAGGGTATGGTTTCCGTCGCAAAAAAGGTATCAATCCCAAAAATTCCCTTTAACTCAGCTAAATCTTCGTCAGGAATTGGTGATATTTCTGGAGTTGTATCCTGCTCAAACTCTTTTGAGTTGGAAGATGGTTCATGGGATTCCTCTACTTCCCGTTGAATTCTTTCTGCTGCTTTTTGTTGTAGTAATGCATCTTGTCCTGCTGCTCTCAATTGTCTGCCTAGCCAGATATAAACGGCAATGGAGGCAAGTAATAAAAACAGGATGCCTACTAGATTAAGATATATGCCTAAAGCAAATAAACCAAAGAATAAGAGCCAAGGACTCATCAAGACAATGGACTGTAACCACGCTAAAATTCCCAGTCTGCCATAAGGTTTAGCGCGGTTGTATCCCCAAGTAAGTATGACGACAACAGCAGCCAGAAGTATAAAGGTAGCAATAGATTCCGATCCGTTGAACATTAGTTATTTTAAGTATTTTTAGTAGGGCAGATCAAAACTGATCTTTTAAAACAGTGGTTGCTATAACAATCCCCAGTTTCCCCAAGGGCAATAAATTTTTGTTTTTATTTATCATTTTATTATGTCTGCTGTAGAGCTTCTTAATTTTTAAGCTAAAAGTTGCTGTATTGTGAACATAAGTATCAGGGCAAAGTCAAGCTTATGTTAAGTGATTTATTGTTGAAACTGCTGCATTAACCACTTACCTACTTCTGTATGGTTAATAATTGAATGATCCTGGGAATGTTCATTGCTAATGGGACTCATTTCAATTCTGTATTGACCATTATGATAATAGCCTTTGGCTTTCTCAAAGCTTCGATCTTCTAGATGTTTTATATATTCATTCCAAGTAGTAGACACCCATGTATTGGTAATTAATTTACTTGAGGAAATAACCATATTACTATTACTAGCTCAATAAAAATTAAAAGTCCCCAATCTTTCCTAATGCCAAAGTGCATCAGCAGAGGGGACTGTAGTCACAAATTTAGTTCTAAATCTCCAAGAGTTTAAACTAATGCAGCAGCAGCCGCCTTAACTCCAGCTTTAGCATCAAAATCATAACCAAGCTCGATTAAAGTAGCTTCAAGGCAAGAGACAACGGTTAAAATATCGCGATCGCTCACAAAACCTAAATGACCAATACGGAATATTTTACCTTTCAGGTGATCTTGTCCTCCTGCCAGAGCAATATCGTATTTTTGGCGCATAGTGGATCTAATTGCCTCGGCATCATCGGTTTGAACTGCTGTCACCGCCGTACTGGCTGCATCATCGGGAGCAAGAAGCTTTAACCCCATAGCTTGAGCAGCAGCGCGAGAAGCTTTAGTCAGACGTGTATGACGGGCAAAGATATTTTCTAGTCCTTCCCGTTGCATCATTTGCAATGCAGTTTGTAACCCATACATTAAATTAATCGGCGGAGTAAAAGGGCTACTATCTTTAGCATTAGCTTTTTTGTATTTACCCAAGTCCATATAGAAACGAGGGAATTTACTAGTTGCATAAGCCTGCCAAGCTTTATCACTGACAGCAATAAAACCTAATCCTGGAGGAATCATATAGCCTTTTTGTGAACCAGAGGCGACTACATCTAAACCCCAGTCATCGATGGGGATATTATAAGCACCCAAACTAGTAACCGCATCAACAATAATTAAAGCTTGACCATGAGCTTTAACGTGGTTGTTAATTGTTTCTAAGTCATTGAGTACCCCCGCAGAAGTTTCCGAGTGGGTAATGACAACGGCTTTGATTTCTTTATTTGTATCAGCTTCTAACTTAGTACGAAACTCTTCTGTATCTAAAGGTGTACCCCAGTCAGCAGTAATTCGTTCGGTTTGCAGTCCAAACACTTCGCAGATTTGCGCCCAGCGATCGCCAAATTTGCCATTAACTCCCACCAAAACGCGATCGCCAGGGCTGAGGAAGTTAATCATTCCTGCTTCCATTGCTCCCGTACCTGAGACGTTGAGGGAGAGTACTTCATTTTTAGTTTGATGTAACCACTTTAAATTCTGATTAATTTCAGCGATGATCTTACTAAAATCGCCACTACGATGACCGATAGGATGTTTCCCTAAAGCCATTAATACTTTCTCTGGGACTGGAGTAGGCCCAGGAATCATGAGCATATGCTTGTCTTCCATGAAGTCGTCCTTCTATTCAGCTAGTCGAGTCGTTCATTCTATCTTATGGCAAGGGGTCATTGCATTTTCTAAAAAAATTGTTGACTTCTTTCTATTGCTTACTGTTTACTAATCATTTCTTTTAAGACTTGTAACAAGCGATCGCACTCTGCAATCGTATTGTAATGTACTAATCCAATTCTTACTAAACCCCCCTGAGACTCAATCCCTAATCTTTCGGTTAAGCCCAAAGCATAAACATTGCCATGCCAAGTATAAATATGGCGATCGCCTAAAGCGGTAGCGACTTCCTTGGGGCTATATCCTGCAAGCCTCAAGCCAATAGTAGGGGTTCGCCAAGCAAAATGTTCTGGTTGAGTAATCCCATAAATTTTGAGTCCCGTAATCTGCTGCAACCCAGTAACTAAATGGCTGCATAATTGCCGTTCATAAACTTGAATTGCGCTCATGGCTGCGATTAAAGCCTCACGTCGGCTAGAACTATTGGGCGCAACTTGACGACCAAGATTAGCTAGGTAATCAATGGTAGCTACCAAACCAGCTAACCCTTCAAAGTTTAAAGTTCCTGTTTCCCAACGGGAGGGAACTTCATCGGCAGCAGGACGAACTTTATAGGGATGCAACCGTGCTAAATGCTCTCTTTTACCGTAAATCACTCCTACATGCGGAGCAAAAAATTTATATGCTGAACAAGCCAAAAAATCACAGTCGAGGGTACGCACATCAATTGCACTGTGGGGGACATAATGAACGGCATCGACAAAAACTAAGGCTCCAACTTGATGAGCTAACTCCACTATTTTAGGAATGTCATTAATCGTCCCCACCGCGTTGCAGGCATAGCCTACAGCAACAATTTTGGTGCGGGGATTAATTTTTTGTTCTAGATCGGCATAATCTAAAGTGCAATCTTCAGGGTTTATATCAACAGTACGAATAACTACACCTTTTTCTGCCAACTCCAGCCAGGGAGATACATTAGCATCATGATCGAGTCGCGTTACTACAATTTCATCACCAGCTTTTAGTTCACGACCAATTGCCCGACTAAAAGCGAAGGTTAAGGTGGTCATATTTGCCCCAAACACGATCTCATCGCTCTGACAGCCGAGTAAATCGGCGATCGCCAAGCGAGCTGAAGCAATCAAAGCATCTGTACGTTTACTAGTAGCAAAAGTACCATGAGCATTAGCGTTAGACTCTACTAGATAGGTACTCATTGCCTCTAAAACTGTTTTAGGGACTTGAGTGCCACCTGGCCCATCAAAAAAAATACACTGTTTGTTGTTGGCTGATGTGAGTGCGGGGAAATGACTACGAATCCACTCTAAATCAAGCTGCATTGACTCAGTTACATTGCCGAGTCCATTAAGATTAGAAACTTGTGGATTTAATTCTAAATTTTTATCAACATTAACCATAGATAATTTTTTGGCTATTTTATTTCTATTCTCAATTACTACTTAGCTTGTACCCAATTTTTCGGAGGACGCAACCCAGGATACGTAAGGACAAAAACATCTCTAGTTCCTACTTCCGCAGTTAAAGCTTTGATAGTAGAAGTAAAATGGAAAAAGGCGCGATCGCTAAAAACAATAAATTCTCCAGGATTAAGAATTTTGTTAAAAATTGGCTCACTTTTTTTATCTTTATATAAAGAAGTAGCAGCCCCTTCAATTTGGTAGCGACCAACAGAAAATATGCCCACTAATTCTACTCCATCACGATGAATTCCTTCGGGAGCAGGACAACCAATTTCTTCTGGATTAGCAATGGTTCTAATTTGATGAACACTAATTTCTTTCGCTTGCATTTGTTTGATGGTAAAACATTGTTTACAGAACTCAACAAACTCTAAAACTATGGCTTGAAAGTCTGGTAGTTCAATTAAATCCTGTTCTAATTCCGCAAAGTTTCTGACTACATTTCCTACCAAAGGATTGTATTTTTTACTTTGAAATAAAGGAGTATGAGGCAGTTTGATTAGATGATTATCAGTAATTTTAAAGCTAGATAATCGTCGAAAGCGATAGTTTTCAGGTATGTAAGGATCCGCAGGTAAATTAGTAAAATAATGAGCTATTTTTTCTAATTTTACGGTGTCGAGTGTTTCTAAGCTATAGCTATCAAGACAGTTAAAATGTATTTTGTCAAGTGATTGTAACATGGCTGTTTTCCTGAAATTAACTTGGAATTTTGGAGTAAATGTAAACTCAACCTCAGTCAAATATAGTAAGCTGTTAATCATTTAATTTACTTGTTATGACTGACGAAGTCATCGCAGGCTCTGTCGTTTCACGTATCTAGTACCGATGACTGGGAGACTGAGTGACTTGGTGACTGGGGGAGAGTTTAAGAGTTTTTTCCTTATACGAATAATATGCAGTTTGAATGCGTAACAGCTTAACTTGTTATTTTTCTAAATTGATTTGTAAAGCAAGGAGATAGGGAGCAGATAATAGAAGTTTTTTTAATTGATTTGGAATTGTTATAGTGAGCTATTTTATTTTAAAATTACACAAAATCTATTTTCTGTCTAAATACTCAATATATCAAGTTCATTGAAACGAACTTAATTTTCAAAGCAAGAAAATATTTTCTTGGTTGGTTATAGTCAAAATAAAATAACTCTAAGTATCCAAGTAAACTCAATTAATTATCTTATTTATAATTATACTAATTAGAAAATAATTTCGGTTTCATTTTTTACCAAAATAAATAATGTATTGATGTAATTGCTAATCTAGCCTCTTATAGACAAAATCTCTAATAAGTATCAACAATAGATAACATACAGCGGTTTTCAGTCTTATAAAGGACAGTAGCAACAGTGAGAAAACCAGTTT
>CAYMWC010000247.1:0-8503 GCA_964393695.1 uncultured Pleurocapsa sp. | reverse complement strand
CTAGGATTTTCTTCTAATAAGCGCATCGGCAGTTTGGTAGTTGTGCTGCTGATTTTTTTTCTATTAACCCAAAGAGATACGCCGATACCAAGCAAAGCCCCCACCAAGATATCAGTTGGATAATGTAGCCCAAGATAAATTCTCGGAAGACAAATAACGAAGATGGCATGAGCGATCGCAATTGTGCCTAATATACGAGAGACAAAGAATAAACCAGTAGCCAAGGTAAAAAATAAAATAGCATGATCGCTGGGGAAAGAACTCCATCCTTCTAAAAATTCTTTTTCTAGAGGAAATTGCAATGTTATCTCAGGATTGTGCAGAGGTCTTAATCGGAAAGGAAGCAATAAAGCTAGTACTCTTGTCCCAATAATTGCCACCGAACTAGCTACAACTGTGATCAAAATATGTTCACGATTTCTTTTGGCAATTTTAAAGTCGTCTTCCTCAAACCAAGCCCACCAACATAAAGCGATAATGAAACCGCCTTTTAATAGCGCATTGTCACTAATAAGTACCATTAAATTATCAAACTGTACCGATTTGTGAGCAAATTGATTGAAGAAGCTAATAATTGAATAATCAAATGAGTTCATCTGTATTTAAAAAACCCGATAATTACAGGTATAGCAAGCGAACCATAGTTTAGAGCAGGAAGCAGGAAACAGAGAATAGAAAATGTCTTATATGTTTACTTCGACTGCTACACAATTAATGCCAAATTAATGCCCAAAAATTGAATATTTTAAGCAAAAATTAACCTTAACTTTAATTATGGTTAACCAAAAGTGATCAAAAAACTAAATTATGAATCAAAAGCAATGTCTTCGGCTTGCTAAGTCTTCCAGACTTGCTGTGCAAGCATGACGCATTTTTTGGGGAGAAAAGCCAACCTTAATTATGTTGAGGTAACTACCTAAGATAGCGTATTCGCAATAAAATGCCTAAAGTAATTTGTTTCATAAACCAATAAAATATAGTCAAAATAATTAAGGTAATAAATATTACTAATAAAGGTTTTTTATCTGTCAAATCATTGATAGTTGAAGTTAATAAAATATTAGGCTGAGTAACTAAATCCCAGCTATTAAAACGGCGAAACCTGCCCAAATAAATACCGATCGCACAGAGAACATGAACGATAAATTCACTTATGGGAATAAATTTCTTGACTCCTTGTTGCTCAAGATAATGGCTTTGATTGATCAGAGAAATTACATAAGCTTCCCAACCCAGACCAATTGCCAACAAGTGTAGGGGAATAAAAACTAAGGTAGTAATCCAAATAGAATAACCCGCGCGAATTGCTTCAATCAAATGTATGATATCAGTTAATAAATAGGGAGCATTGGGTAAAAAGGCAATAAAAACAACCAAGCCTATCCACCAAAGAAGCGATCGCTTGATGTTGCGTCTAACAAATAACCAAAAGCTAAGAGCTAGAGGTATGGAAGCTAAGAATAGATTCCAGACAATCCAACCACTATATTTGTTAAACGCTTCAAAAGCATTAGCAAGTATTGATTCCATTGTTTAACTTTTTAGAATTTGAATTTAATTTTTTCCCTTTATTCCTCATCCTTCATAATTTATCTCTTATCTTTTATTCCTGAGTCATTCCTGAATTAAATTCATTGAAAGAACGACGTTTGAGAACTACGGATTCTGAACGTGGTAACAAATCAAAAACTTTTCGCAAGACATCATCAATTTCCTCGAAAGGAACTTGTCCTTTACCGTCGTAAACTACTTTGCCTTTTTGGTCGAGAATAACGGTTTCTGGAACAACACCGCTATAGTAGTAGGCTGGTTCGTTAGGGCTATATTGAGCTTGCTCGACAAAAGAATCAACGGTCACGGGAATAATACTGGCTGCTTTGCCATAAAATTCTTGAACACGACTTACCAAACCAGAAAACTGCTTACAATCACTACTGTCATCGACATAAAAGACCAAAATAGCTGGTTTTCCTCGTTTGAGAGAAGTTGCTAAATCCATGCGAGGCGGAATTAGTGAACCATTACCCCCAAATAAAATAAAAATATTCCCTTCATAGCGATCGTCGTTGATACTTGCCAAAGCAGGAGATGTCAACCAGGGAAAAAAACTTAGGGTCAAGAACAGGCTGAGGACAACAAGTTTAACCGTCAGGTGTTTTATTTTGAAGTAATTGTTTAATAAAAACAGTACAGAGGTTTTATATTTGCCAAGTAAGGATTTGAGCAATTGAATTAAAATCATGCTGAAAATAATTTGAAAATAAATTTATTTTTAAAAACTCGATGTCAATTAAAGCATAGTCTAATTTACTTTTAACTTTTGTACGGGCGATATGCCTACGGCAGCTACGCAAACGCGAATCGCCCCTACGGATTTTTAACTTTTGACTTGTTATTACCTTCCCAAAGTTAATTCTTCTTTTTTCCCCAAAATTCCTTGAGGTCGCCAAATCATCAACAACATTAAAATCAAGCCAATAACCATAATGCGAAACGCACCTTCTTCAGAACTGTTAAACCAGCCCAACTTTGGTAAATAAAACCGAGTTAAGGCATCATAAGCCCAAAAGATAATTGCCCCTAAAATTGCCCCAGGATTTTTACCAGCACCACCTAAAACTACCATCGTCCAAACATTAAAGGTAACTAAAGTCTCGAAATTACTGGGATAAATAGTTGTTAACTGCCAGGCATAAAATGCACCTGCAATGCCTGCGATCGCTCCTCCCAACATCAATGCCTGGAGTTTATACCAAAAAACATTTTTACCCAAAGCCCTGGCTATTTCTTCGTCTTCTCGAATCGCTTTTAAGACTCTACCCCAAGGAGATTTGACTAATAACTCTAAACCCCAATAAATTACAGCTACTGCCATTAAGACCAGCAACATTAAACCTGCTTTGTAATTGTAGTCCAACAAAGCCACGCAACCGTTAATGTACACGGTTAAAATTAACCCAAGACCGAGAATTCCCCAGGTAATTATGCTAATTTTTTTGGTGGGTTGATAACTTTTTCCCTGAATTTCTCTGCCTTCTCGCCATTGCGATCGCAATCCTTGCCATAATTGCCAAGCAGCAAAAATTGCCAGTAAAGTCAAAATGGCAATCAACATATATTTCTGGATTAAATTAGGATCAAATAAATCTAGAGGTAGAGGAAAACGTTGGATTCCGAAAGAACCTTTTGTTAACCATTCTTCATTTAAAGCAATTAAACGTAACAATTCTGAAACTCCAATGGTCACAATTGCTAAATAATCTTCTCGTAATCTGAGAGTAGACATCCCAATTAATAATCCTAGAAAAGCAGCGATCGCTGCTCCTGCTAAGATGGCGATAATCAATGGTACTCCCTGAGAACTAAGTAATACCGTAGTGTAAGCCCCGACAGTCATAAAAGCTACGTGACCAAAATTAATTAAGCCTGCATAACCCCACTGTAGATTTAAACCCAAGGCAAACAAGGTAAACAATCCCACATAGATTGTCAAAAAAACTAAATAACCAACCATTGATATTCGTGACGCTGTGTAAGTGCAATCTTGCAGCCGATTGTAACTTAGTTTGAACTGCTAAAGCTAAATTTTACGAGGAATTATCAAATATTAATCAATATGGTGTTATCATTACACCCGTATAATTTCCATAATTTTGAACCGCCAAATTCAACTAGCCAATTAATCACAAATAGATTAATTTATGAGATGCCAAATCGCTATATGTTAGAAATAATGGGAATTATTGCTCAATCACAACTAGCAATTACTTAAATAATCTAATCACATTCAGATGACATTAGCCAAAACATTTCAAGCAGTTGAAGAAACACAGTTCCTCAAAAAACTATCATCTCAAGATCGATTATTCTTCATTGGTGAGTCAGAGATACTAGCCTACATTCAAAACTTTTTTAATAATGAGCAGCAATTTACTCATAATCATTATTACGATCTAACAAAATGTAATTTAGATGACATTTCAGCATTATTGCCGAATATAGAGCAATGCCAAGCAATAATTATTGTCTCATTTAAAAATGAAGCTTCTTTATTTGAACAAGTTAAGCAAAAAATTATTGAACTTGAATTAAACATTCCTGTATTACGACTTTTTGCTGATATCTTTATCAATCTTTTATGTCATAAACAATTATTCCAACCCACCTTAGAGCAGCTACAAAAACCAGAGATATCTTATGCCATTTTGACTACTCCTCGGTCTGGTTCAACTTATCTCTGTGATTTATTAAACTCTACTCAAATTGCTGGTCATCCCTCTGAACACTTAAGGCTAGCTACTCAAGAATTAGCTCGTCATTGTAATTTTGATTATCTGAGGTTACTTCATAACTTAATGCAATGTCGTGTTACTGCTAACGGGGTTTTTGGTACTAAATTTATTTCACATTTTTTATTTGAATTACAACATAATAAACTTAATTTTAAGCAAATTTTCAAGTCTCTTGATAAGTTTATCTTGCTAATTAGAAAAGACAAAGTAGCACAAGCAGTCTCTCTAGTATTAGCACAACAAACTGAAATTTGGCATATTTATATTAACAATAATACTAATAATCTTAATTATCAATCAAAATTGAAAAATATAGTTATCAATGATGCATTATTTGAAGATATAGAGCATAAATATGTATTTATTAATCAACAAGAAGAACATTTGAAACGAATTTTAACAACTTATCAAATAGAACCATTAGAAATATTTTATGAAGATATTGTTGAAAATCCTGAGTTACAAATACATCAAATATTAGACTATCTCAAAATAACTAAACCACAGCATTATCTTATGAAAGTTAATACTGAAGTCAAAAAAATGCCTTCAAACATTTCCCAAGAAATTATTCGTCAATTTAAACAAAGAAAAGCACCACTTTTTAGCTAAATTAACGATTAAACTAAACTAATATAGCAGTGCCAAATCAATATTAAACTAAATTTAATTTCACAATTAGGCTAAGACAAAATCAACTTCATTTGCACCACCAGTTTCTCCTTTGCCACTAACTAGTTTCTCACCGTTAACTTCAACAGCAAAATCTGTACCATCTAAATTAAGATTGTAATCAGTTGCATTGCCTGTATAACCAACACTGGCTACCATTTTACGTCCTGCATCAGTATACTTAAAAGCCATCATTTGATTTTTTCCTTTCTCGTTATCTTTTGCCCAGATAACCATATATTGTCCTTCCTGATATTCAAATACTTTGGGCGGACGAGTAGGAACATAACGACCAGGATTACCAAAACTTTTATCTAAAAAATCTTGAACTGAACTTGGTTCAACTGTAGCATAAGCTACTTCGTCTGCTGCTATATTTTCTGCGTCACCTTGACTTTCATCCACAACTTCTTCCTTGTCTCGGTTGCGGAGATAATCTACTGCTTTTTTAGTACCGATCGCGCCAACTGCTGCCACACCTGCGCCAAGTAAAATGTTACGTAATCTACTCATCGTTTACTCCAAGATTAATAACTGTATCTTCTAGTTAAAAATACATTTGCAGTTTTTTGGCAATATTTGACTATTTTTTAATAGTTAGTTGATTTTTTGATAATGGTTAATGGTTTTGGATTTTTCCTGTACCTCTTGCAGTCTAAATTTACTCCGCATTTTTATTGACTATTAGCGTTACTTATGTGTAAAATAATACTTAACTTTAATTAATCATTGCTTACACAAAGTAATATTGTAATATTACTGCAAGCAATTATTAGCATCATTGAATAATTATCAGCAGATAGGAGATATCCAATCACAATGGGAGATAAAGATTTTTTCTTAAATCCTGATGACGCTATGACTATGGGCGACATCAACTACATGAGAAAAGCTACTAGAACTAGAAGAACTTTTCCTAAAACTCTCAAAAACAAAGATGGTTTTGCGTTCGATAACGAAGTTTCTTCAATTGAAAACAGAACTAATCTCTATAAGAGTAGTAACACTAATCAAAATACTACTGTCAACACGGTTTTTAGTCCTACCCCAAGTTCCCAGTCTCAACCTGGAATTACTGGTGGTTCGGCGGTGACTCAAACCAATCCCAATGCTCTCAAGGACAATACCCAGCAAATAGCTTCTAACTTTAATGTTCAGCCTGTGGAAACTTCTCCACAACAGCGTCGTAGAGGCGACGATGGACTGGATATGTTTCGCAACATGGCTAAAACTATACGCAAAAAATAAGCTGCCTCTAGTAGCTGGTTTTTAAAATAAGTTAATAATGCACGGCGACATAAATTGCCGTGTTTTTTATTGTTTTAATTTAAGTCAGAATTTAAGATAATTATTTATTTGTCATCCTGTCGATAAGCTAGCCATGTTAGCTTTACCAAGCTTTTAAGAATTGCGGATGCCACACTAGCAGATCCTTTGGGACTGTTGACATAAACCAGAGGAATCAAGGAGTTAATTAAAATTTGTTTATTTTCTGATGCAATTAATAGAGGTGGGGTGATGATCGCTAAACTCGGATTAATCACTTTACGTTTAATTAATTCTGCTAGAGTTGCTAAAGCAGTGGCATCTTGTCCAATGATAAAAATACCATTAGGATATTGATTCGCTAAAGCCTCTAAACCATAGGCAGCCCTTGTCTTAGTTTCACTCGCTTTTATACTACTGGTAACAGCACAATAAACAGGATTACGAAAAGTTTTTTGGAGTTTAGGAACAATACTTACTTGAATTTCTGGTACATCCACCACAATAGGAGTGCAAGCAGTTAAGGCTGCTGCACCTTTAGCAAGCGCGCCTTCAGAAAACTTCAGTAAAGAACTATATTCAAGATCAGCAGTATGATAAATAACCTGACGGATTATTTCATATTGAGAGGCAGTAAGCTGGCGAAGCCGATCACTAGCCCGAAGGGCATCGTTATTTTCCAGTTGACGATCGATTACTGCTAAAGAAGAAGCCTCTGTAAAATCTAAATTCATCACTTTTGATTTAATTATTTGTCAATTTTCATTCCTGATCTTTTTCTTGACCATCATTTAATTGCGGATTATCCATTTCCTCTTTAAACCCTCGGATAGTCTTACCTAGTGCGCTACCAATTTCAGGTATTTTTTTCGGGCCAAAAACGAGAATTGCTACCAAAGCAATGATTGCTACTTCAGGTACACCTAAACCAAACATAGTTCAATCTCCTGCACTAAAATCTATTACGATTAATAGCTAAATATAATTTATAAAGTTAGTCATCAGTATATCGTTAAATATAGAAACATCTGTGACTACTATTGTTTATTTGCCTAGATAAAGCGTTTTGATAATTGTAATGTTAGAAACTTCTCAACCTTCACTGCGTCAAGAACAACATCCCTTAATTCATCGACTTGCTGAACGCATCCTTAATTATTGGCAAAAATATTTGCAACTTTCAGCCTATTCTTTACCTGAAGGATTGGGTTATGTCGAAGGCAAATTGGAAGGAGAAAGATTGCGGATCGAAAATCGGTGCTATCAAACTCCGCAGTTTCGCAAAATGCATCTAGAATTAGCTAAGGTGGGTAATAACTTAGATATTCTTCATTGTGTCATGTTTCCTCGCCCCGAATATCCCCTACCAATGTTTGGTTGTGATATTGTGGCTGGACGAGGGGGAATTAGTGCTGCGATCGCTGATTTGTCTCCCACTAGCCCTGAAAAGACTTTATCTACTAGTTATGGTAAATTACTTTCGGCTTTACCAACAGTAAACTTCACGGAATTACGGGAATTACCTTCTTGGGCTGATATTTTCTCGGAATACTGCCTATTTGTTCGTCCTCACAATGCCGAAGAAGAACAAGATTTTTTAGATAGAGCCTCCAATTATTTGCGTATACACTGTCAAGAAGCAGTACAGTCAACTCCCCTATCTCCTCAACAACAAGAGTTATATTTAGCAGGACAGAGATATTACTGCACTAAACAACAGCAAAATGACAAAACTCGTCGTGTCTTGGAAAAGGCGTTTGGTGAGGAATGGGCAGAAAATTATCTAACTTCAGTGCTATTTGATGTACCTGAAACTGCTAAGTAACTCCACTGGCTTAAACGTTAAATGGTGAAGTTGGGTATCAAATAGGATTTCTATAATTGATAATAAGTATTTAAAAAAATCGAATAATTCTCAATTGTCCATTGGTAGAAAAAGTTGATAGCTACCCTAATCCTTCAATTGATTTCAGCAAAACTGAGTTTACTCATATATTATGTTTGACAATATTTAGAATAAAAGCTTAGTATTGTATTAACAAGTCAGCTGTATATAGAAATACAGTCAAATCTAGAGAAGAGTTTCAATTTTATCTTATGGAGATATTATCTCTTTCTCTCTTGCTAGTATTAGTTACTATTTATGATTTAGCCATTAACAATGAATGTTAAACCTAAATTAGTGGTAATACTAAAATTTTGAAGCGATTTCAGTGATTGGGCTTTAGTCCACCGTCCTTTAAGCGTTTAGTGATCAATGACCAGTGACTAGT
>CAYMWC010000246.1:0-8542 GCA_964393695.1 uncultured Pleurocapsa sp. | reverse complement strand
AGAAATTATCTTATCAACATCACAAGTAAGAAGTTATTTTGACCCAGATAAATTATTGGAGTTTAGACTAATTTCACAGGTAGTGTTTTTCTTGAAGATTCAGAGTATTCAGCCTACTACCAGTAGCGTAATCTTTGATTTAGTCTAAACTCCAGTAAATTAGAGCAATTAGCAGAATCTATCAAAGTTCATGGAGTGATAGAACCTTTACTGATTACAGCCGAGAAAGAACTGATTGCTGGTGAAAGAAGATTAAAAGCCTCACAATTAGTTGGCTTGACTCAAGTGCCAGTTAGAATTTTAAATGTTTCAGCCTCCGAAGCTAAAACCTTGGCTATTATCGAAAATTTACAGCGAGAAGATCTTAACCCGATAGAAGAGACAGAAGGGATTTTAGAGCTTCTACAATTAAATTTAGAACGTGAAAAAGATTATGTTCTTTCTCTACTTTATAAGATGAACAAAGGAGATGATAACGTTATCATCTCCGAATCGGAAATAGTTGAAAAAACTTTTAAAAGCTTGGGCAAACTCAAATGGGAATCTTTTGTAATTAATCGTCTTCGGTTATTAAACTTACCAGACTTAATCTTGTCGGCTATCCGAAAAGGACAGATTGAGTATACTAAAGGAATTACCATCGCCCGAGTTAAAGATCCAGATCTAATCAAACAACTACTCGATAAAACCATCGAAAATAATTTATCACTTAACGAAGTAAAAGCTGAAATTGCTCAGTTAAACAACAAAAACTCTGGCAAAGACTATGCAAAGTTATCTACAGAAGAATTAGTGCAAAATATCCGACAAACCTATCAAAAGTTTTCTAGAAACCAGAAAATCTGGTCAAATCAAAAAAATAGAAAGAAAATTGAAGCTTTATTAAAACAGCTAGAGAAATTAACCAACGATTGAACGAGAGATGAGCGGTAAGTTCACAACTAGCAAGTATGACAAATACCACCAGTTCTTATGTCTTTAAGACAGGTACATCTGTAGCAATTGCATTAAGCATGATTGTGACCTCTATTAACTCGGCAAAAGCAGATGGCATGGGACAACCTCTTTACCCAAACAGCCAACATCTTCTAATTACCGCAGATTGTGGAGGTAGCAATGGTTATCGTACTCGATTATGGAAATTAAAATTACAAGAATTAGCAACTTCAATCGGCAAAATTATTCATGTTTGTCATTTTCCTCTCCCGCACGAGTAAATAATGTACTCTCCTCTAGTTCATAAAAGTATGCTCATCAGAATTATTTTAATTATTGTGACTATTGGTATAGCAGTTTATTAGGCTGCTGCCAGTATCCGATTGTCGCTCTTTTTGCTTAAAAAGTGAGATGGGGATGAACTTTGCATGTCTTCAATCTCAAACTCGATCTCTACGATTAGCTGCTGGAGATAATTGATATCTTTGACTGCTGAAGCAATAGCTTTTGCTGCTGCTTCAGGTCTACTAGATAGGACAACTCTGGGGTTACTCTTTTTCCCAGTTACATTTTCAATTAACTCTTTGACCTGTTTTCTGATTTTGTCTCTTTCTTTAGGATCTTCAGGTAAAGGATCTGGCAAAATTTCAGTCCCACCGCTGAATAAATTATATCCCCCTCGTTTCAACCAGGGGATATAAGCGTCAGACATAGTAGTTACCTTGTGTTGCAGAAAGTGTGAAACCAGGATTTGACCTTTCCTGAAAATAAATAGTCACTTTTTGAGTCATATTCATTGTTTTGCGTCGGTGAGATGAGCTTACGAATTCTGGAGTTTTTCAGCTTCTGCCCGAATCCGTTCTTCTTGCTCTCTGAGTTCAGGCGTGAATTCTTCCCCAAAATCCTCAGCCTCAAAGATTGGACGAATCTCGATCTCGGATTCTCCTGGCACCGGGTTAGGGCAGCGTTTCACCCAGGCGATCGCTTCTTCCATCGAGTTCACTTGCCAGAGCCAGTAACCAGCAACTAGTTCTTTCGTTTCTGTAAACGGCCCATCGGTCACGACCCGATTTGCACCTGAGAATTTAACTCTCGCTCCTTTTGAGCTAGGGTGTAGCCCCTCGCCAGCAAGCATAATTCCTGCTTTCACTAATTCTTCATTGAAATTCCCCATTTCACTCAGAAGTTGTTCGCTCGGCATTACGCCTGCTTCAGAGTCCTGGGTTGCTTTGACCATTACCATTATTTTCATCGTGAAATCTCCTATTGTTGTTGGTTTCTAAGGTTTTGCTGTTGCGTGTTTCCTAGTACAGCCCCTGCTATGCAATAACGGCTCGCTTGAGTTGATTGATGTCGATCTTCTTCATTTTCAGCATAGCTGTCATGGCTCTTTGGGATTTTGATTCTTCGACATCGCCTAGAATCTCAACTAAAACTCTGGGAACAATTTGCCAAGACACACCGTATTTGTCCTTGAGCCAGCCGCACTGTTGTGCCTTTTCATCGCCGCCTTCCGATAGCTTCTCCCAGTAATAGTCAACTTCTTCCTGGGTCTCGCAATCGACTTGCAACGAGATGGCTTCGTTGAATTTGAAAATGGGGCCGCCATTGAGAGCCGTAAACGTCTGTCCATCAAGTTCAAAGGCTACGGTCATGACCGTTCCTGCGGTTTTACCGTGAACTTCCTGCCCAGCCTCGCTATAGCGACTGATGTTGCCGATCTTTGAATTGCGAAAAATTGAGGTATAGAACTTAGCGGCTTCTTCAGCTTGATCATCAAACCATAAACATGCAGTGATTTTTTGCATGATAATCTCCTTTCAGTGTTTTATTGCCATTTTGTCACCTTAGTTAACCGCACTCTCCTCCATGAAAAAGATTTCCCAAAGGTGACCATCTAAATCTTGGAATCCGTGCTGGTACATAAAACCCATCTCGTTTGGTTCTTTGTAAGTGCTTCCTCCTGCTGCGATCGCCTTAGCAACCATTGCATCGACTTCTGCTCGACTCTCAAAAGACAAAGCTACAAGTACTTCTGCACTTTTGGATGTGTCGCAAATCTCTTTGGGCATAAAGGTCTTGAAGTATTTATCAACAAGTAACATCACAAATATGTTTTCACTCACAATCATGCAAGTAGCATTTTCGTCAGTAAACTGAGGGTTGAATGTGAATCCGAGGCGGGTAAAAAAATCGATAGATTTATTGAGGTTCTTTACGGGTAGATTGACAAAGATTTGACGAGTCATAATTTTTCTCCTTTGTTTTATGAGTAGGGTATGGGCATCTGAGTAATTAATTAATTAATAATTTCTCCTTTGTTATTGGTCAACTTTTCACGCCATTTTTGGAGTTCCTCAGGTGTTTGTCTCACCCAATCTGTTACTTCGCCAACGATTTTAAATGGTGCTTGGGAGCGATATGAGCGTGTCGGATTGCCTGGAAATTTCTTGTCTGTAACATTCGGGTCATTTTCAAAACCCCCTGTCGGTTCAACGATATAAACGCGTTCACGTCCATCTCCTTTTGCTAATGCAGCAGCTAGTCCCGCCCCATTAACAAGGGCTGTGAAATAAATGTGATTCATTTTGAGTTCAGGTTTGTAATTAGAACTGCCCCCTGCTGTCAGCAAATCGCCATCTGGCAGATCTGCTTTCGTCCCATGATAAAAAGGGCCTTTGTCAGAAGGTTTATCCTCAAACGAAGTTGCTAATTCATATTTCTTTTTTGCCTTGTCAGGATCGCTTAAGTCCTCATAGCATTTGGCAATGTTTGAATATAGAGAAGGGAAAGCACTCTTAACAGTGTCGTTATTTATCTTTAATGCAAACTGCAAAGCCGTTTCGAGCCATTTTAATTTGTCGGAAACATTTTTTTGATATCGAGCTACATAGTGAGCTGAAATAAATTTTTCAAAATCGTTTGCCGCTTCGTTCCAGGCTTGAAGAAACAGTTTACTTGCTTCTTCAGGTTTGCCTTTTTCTTCCATGCCCATACCTTGAAGACAGAGTTTAACAACATTGTTGTTTGGGTTGAATTCCATAATCATTTTGTTTGTCTACTACACTTGAATTATTAGACGGCACTCACTGCCATCGAATGGTCGGGTGTTGCTCAGTCTGCCGCAGCAAAATGCGCCATCTGGTCTGCGTGTGCCTTCACGAACGACGGGCGTGCCGTGGCGCGCGCAACATAGTCACGACAGGCGGGATATTCCGCCAGCCCGTCGAACCGATCGACAAGGCGTAGCGCATCTGCCATGAGAATGTCGGCGACGGAAAAGGTTGCGGTCAACCATTCGCGTCCTGCCAGCACTGGCTCCAGGTGCCCAAGCCGCGACTTCTTGAGGAACTCGTCGAAAAACTTCCATGCCGACGTGTCACGGGACTCACCAGTGAATATCAATAATGCCCAGGGCAGGCTCGCCATCTCGACTGAATTGAGCGCCGCGAACAGCCACTCCAAAACCTCGGTACGACCGCGCGGATCGGTAGGCATCAGCGCATCACTACACTCGGCTAGATGAAGCAGGATCGCTCCGCTCTCGAAGATCGAGATGTCTCCATCAGTCAACCACGGCACTTGTCCGAAGGGTTGGTGCGAAAAATGCTCGGCACCCCGATCGCGAAATGGCACGCTATTGACGCGATCGGGCAAACCAGCCTCTTCCAGTGCCCAACGCACACGTATGTCACGCACAAAGCCTCGCGGAGTTTCGGGAACCCAATCGAAAGTGGTGAGAATCAGATCGGTCATTCAGTGCCTCCTTACTCTTGAACAATTGTATGCTGTGCCGCCTAACTTGCAATTAGATCTGCTCTCACTCCATCGCTGTTGGGGGCATGTGAAGTCCGATCGTATTTCCCTCTGTATCGATAATCAAAGCCATGAATCCATATTGACCGATGGACATTTTGGGTTTATGGATTTTACCGCCAGCCTTGACAACGCGCTCCGATTCTACAGAGACCTCGTCGCAATGGAAGTAGGGTATCGTGCCACTTCCACCCGACTCTACGCCCTCCATTTTCACCAATGCGCCCGAAGCCCCTACCGTATCCATCGTCATTGGGAATGCCCACATGTCGATCCCTGAATTTTCAGGGCTTTCAAGCTTCTCTAGCTTCATCTGGAATACAGATTCGTAAAACTGTTTTGCACGATCCATATCCTGTACGTAAATCTCGCACCAAACAATGGGATTGGGTTTCATAATGTAGCTCCTGTTTAATTTTGCAGTGATGGTATTGGTTGGTGGCCAAACCTATGCTCTACTAAATAGTCGAATAAAGGTTCGCGCGATCGACAGGTTGAGCATATTTTTTCTGAAAAAGTTCACAATCACTTGTCTGCTGGCTTCCCCGCTAGTTCGACGAGCGGACGAATTTCGACCGTACCTTTTCGAGCGGATGGAATGCGTTCGGCGATCGCGATCGCTTCATCCAGATCCTTCGCATCGATCAAGAAGTAACCTCCGAGTTGTTCGCGAGTTTCCGCAAATGGCCCATCTGTCACCAGTTTTTTGCCATCGCGTACCCGCACACTAGTTGCCATTGCAACAGAATGGAGCGGTGCCGCACCCAAATATTGACCTTTTTCGTTAAGCTCCTGAGTCAGTTGCGTGGACTCCGCATAGCAACTTTCCATCTCATTCTGAGTCCAGGCATTTTCGTCGCTGTAAATGAGCAACATGTATTTCATGATGTACTCCTAAATTTTACTGAACTTTGATGAAAACCTACTGTTTCCGATAATAATGCGCGGTCATGAAATGATTCCAAATGCCATCATCCATCAGGATTTGCGAGGTCAAGATCTTATGGTCGTTGCTGACGAATTCGATGATGTCCTTGTAAGGCGCGATCGCACCTTGACTAAAATTAGGACCTTCAGAGTCCAGCGTAAGAACCTTTTCCGCAGCATCAAGAGAACCGTTATAGGGCCAGAGATGGGTCATCATCGAGCAGATAAATGTTCCCACAAAACGATCACTCTATTGTTTTGCTCCTAAATTTGAAAGACCGTTTAATCTTCCTCATTAAGTAGTCGTTCGGCAAGCCTCTAAATCGACAGCTCCTCAAAAATTTCTTTTAGCCCAACTCACCCAGGCGTTTTTGGAGAAACCGTCGTTCTGGCTCCTGCTTCACGAGAGCTAGAGCCTGTTGATAGGAAGCTCTTGCCTCATCAATTCTGCCCAATCGCCGATAAAAATCAGCTCTGGCGGCGTGTGCCAGATGGTATTCAGCTAGATCGCCCCGCGCCAAGATGTCATCAATTTGCTGTAACCCAGCTAAAAAGCCATCCCGCATCGCCACTGCTACCGCCCGATTCAATTCCACGATCGGCGATCGCTCAGCTTGCATCAGCAGATCGTACAAAGCCACAATCTGCGCCCAGTCAGTTTCTCCAGTACTCGATGCCTCTGAGTGTACCGCTGCGATCGCGGCCTGAAGCGTATATGAACCAACCTGTGACGATGATAGCGATCGCTGTACTAGTGCCTTGCCTTCAGCGATCTGTGCGTGGTTCCAGAGTGATCGATCTTGGTCTTCCAGCAGGATGAGATCACCTGTGGATGAAGTTCGGGCAGTGCGTCGCGATTCTTGCAGCAACATCAGGGCAAGGAGTCCAGTCGCCTCGGCATCTGGTAATAGTTCTACTATCAATCGCCCTAACCTAATCGCCTCATCAGCAAGATCGGCTCGTGTTAGTGATGTACCAGAGGAAGCCGCATACCCCTCGTTGAACACTAAATAGATTACTTGGAGTACTGTGTCTAATCGCTCGGGCAGCTCGGTTAGTGACGGCACTTGATAAGGAATACCTGCGGTGCGGATCTTAGCCTTAGCTCTGACAATCCGTTGTGCCAATGTAGTAGGACTAGTCAGGAAAGCACTAGCAATTTCTTCAGTCGTGAGTCCGCATACTTCTCGTAAGGTCAAGGCTACTTGGGCTTCTGGCGACAGCGCAGGATGACAACAGGTGAAAATTAGGCGTAATCGATCATCTTCAACGTCCTCTATATCCAGCAAGCTGGTATCACTCGTGTCGATTGCTGGAACGATTTCTGGCAAAAACGAGTCAAAGCGGGTACGCCGACGGATGGTATCGATCGCTTTGAAGCGTCCTGTCGAAACTAGCCACGATCGTGGGTTGGCAGGCATTCCGTCGCATGACCACTGTGACATAGCCGCAGTGAAGGCTTCATGCATCATCTCTTCCGCAAGGTCGAAGTCACCGATTAAGCGGATCAAGGTGGCGAAAACGCGGCGCGACTCAGTACGGTATATCGCGTCCACCTGTGATCGAATTGATTCGGCAGCTTGCTGATTCATCAGTCGAAATTACCGCGTGTACGTGTAATGGGGCAACAAGTTGAAGATTTATAGTACTATAGTATCATGAAAGCCCTAAAGATCGAACTTTATAACCACAAGTGGAATTAGAAGACATTATTGTATTTTTCCTTACTATAGATAGATGTATCCGAGAGACGGGAATTGCCAATGCGCCAAGTTCGGAGTGTCCAAGAGTTTATCGAACGTTTTCCCCAAGTCAAAGAAGTGATTATTGATGGTACTGAGCGACCAATCCAACGTCCTGTTGAACAAGAGAGACAAAAGCTCAACTATTCGGGAAAAAAGAATCGACACACTCGCCAACATTTGGCAGGGGTAGACAAGGGTAAACGAGTGTTAGTGTTAAGTCCAGCCAGAGAAGGAAAACTGCATGACAAGCGATTTCATGACGAAGAAGACATGGCTGGAGGAATTCCCGAAGAAATTCCAATTCTGTTAGATTTAGGATTTCAAGGAGTACAAAAGCAATATGTAAATATTCACCTTCCTCATAAAAAGCCGACGCTGTTCAAAACAAGGTTACACTTTGAGGGGAAATTAGCGACGGTAACAGAGCATTTGTTCTAATCAGGTTGCCCGACAGCAGAGCAATGAGTAATACTAAGGAACTAGTGAAAATTGTGCCAATGTGTGAGTAAACTGAGTGAATCCATCTTCTTCGGTCGCTTCGGGCCTTCAACCTCGTTATCGTCAAGAATTAGCGATTAATGTTCTGTCGAAACAAGAAACAATAAGCCATATAGCCAAGCAAGAGCAAGTAAGTCGGAAATTTATCTATCAACAGAAAAGGATTGCTCAACAAGCTTTAAATACGGCTTTTGACCAGCCCGAAAAAGATAACGAAGTCTTGTATTATCTTCCAGTTACGCAAAAATGGATATTTCAGTTGATTCTAGCGCTGATTCTCATTTGTCACTGTTCCTATCGAGGAGTTATCGAATTATTAAGAGATTTATTCGATTATTCTATCAGTATCGGCACGATTTACAATCGAGTGCAAGAGGCAGTGCAAAAAGCGAGAAAAATCAATCAAGCTCAAGATTTATCGCCAATTGAGGTGGCTTTACAAGGGTGGACTCTTCCAGGGTCCTCGACCAGTATTAACAGGAGTGGATGCTGATTCTACTTACTGTTTTCTTCTAGAAGAAGTAGAGCATCGAGATGAAGATACTTGGGGCTGGTATTTACTCGAAAAGGAAGCAGTGTCAGAGGCAATGAAATCGACTCCCAGAGCCAGTTCTTTAGTT
>CAYMWC010000245.1:0-8544 GCA_964393695.1 uncultured Pleurocapsa sp. | reverse complement strand
TAATTGTTTAATTTTTTTTGAAAGCAATGTAGATTTTCTCGGTTATAGGAGGATTATTATGAAGATTAATTGAACTAAAAATTTGTTGAAGTTAAAATCTAAGACTCAATCAAACTTATCTTCAACAATATAAAAGGAGACTTGCAAAGTGATTCAAAAATTACTAATTATTTCTATGTTTCCGCTATTATTAGCCTCAACTCCGTTGAAATTGACTGAAGAAGATATTCAAAATAATCGAGATTACTATGAAGCAATTGATGCAACTACAGGAGAGAAAATAGAAGAGAGATTATATACTGATGACCGTGTAATAGAAACGCATATTGCAACAGTTTCAACAATAAAAGAAGCATTAGCTAATGAAGGTATAGATCTTTCAACCGTTAGAGTCTTACTTTACTACGATGGTCTAACTGTAAGCGACTCCAGCTTACCTAGAATGTGGCAAGCAAAACCCCATACAGATACTATTACTTCCCCTTGGCTGGATTTGACTAAAGCTGTTACTACTTCTGGAGAAACTAGAATAACTATTAGAATAGATGCCACTACTGCCCGTTTAATGAGCGATCTCTATTCTAAACCTAAAAATCGATCTGATAAAGGTGGCTTTTTATCAATTCCTTCAATTAAAGGAAGCTGCTTTCGTAAAATAATTAATAAGTATGAAATCGCCTTCTTAAAAACATTTGGTCGTCTGATTCCACCTGTAAGCCAAGATGCAAAAGGGGCATTTAAAGAATTTCACAAAAGTTTTGATTGTGCGCCAGAAGAATTAAAAGAACCAATAATGTCTTTAATTAAATCATCAGATAAAAATTTTGTCGGAATGGGTTTTGGTGGACTTGATTTTACTACCTATGACCAACTGTTCCTGCATTGCCAAGACGAAGCTGAAAAATATTACAGCGAGCTTTATCCTCGACTTGCTGTTCGAGGGTTACAAATTCTGGAAAGCAAATCAAACCTCGAACCTCAATGGTGGACTGAAATTATCGACCGAATAGAGCCGATTCAAGAATGTCAAAGATAGACAAACAAATTGAAGCTCGGTACTGAAAACTTTTACAAAATTATAGGAGAAAAAACTATAGATCTGACTCCATAACAAGTAAAAAATAAATCAACCTTCCTTAAAATTGGTGATTTATTTTTCTCTGGTATTTCGATAAGATGCTTACACTATAAATCTTCTTTATTATTTAATATCATTATTCTTAGCTATTCAAAGAGTATTTAATAGCTGTTTTTTAAAAATAATGATTATAGTAATTAATATTCCAGAATAAATAGAGATAGGTTTAGCATAAGCCATGACAAGTAAAATAATTATCGAATTATAGTCTGGGAAACCAAGTATTGTATGTAAAAAAAAGTGAAATGGGTAAATAAAATTGATTAAAAAATAATAAACAAACAAAGATGTTGTCAATCCAACAATAAAACCTTTGACAAATTTATTCGATATTTTTTTATTTAGAAAATTCCATATTTTTATATAAAAAAATACAAGCAATACAGAAATTAACAAATAAGCAAGCTCTTTTGAGATTTGCATTTTAATTAGCTTTATTATGTACAACTAAAATATTATGGCAGAATAATTAGCTATTTGTCAGTTTATTTAATTATAAAAAAAGCAATTTAAAAATTGCTAATTCACCATTATTGTCACAAATTAATTGAAATTATTATGTTGCTAAAACACTCGACTCTATCTGAAGCTGAAGTAAAACTCTTAATCTCAGCTTCAAAAGAAGCATACAATGATCAAACTTCTTTTAATGGATGGGAAGCTATTACACCACAATTAATAAATTACGGGCTAAACTCAGAATTCGTATTTGCAGATACATTTACACGCAATGCACCCGATCACGGAGACGCTAACGCAACCGTATTTAAATCTGGAAACACTCTCATTCTAGCTTTTAGAGGCACAGAAACAAATAAAGGAGATCAGGAATACTGGACGAAAATGCCAGATTTTTACGATTTATTTGAACCGCTTTTTCAAGCACTAGATAACTATACTCAAGCTAATCAAACTTCAAAAATATTAGTTACTGGTCATAGTTTAGGTGGAGCAATGACAGAGTTCTTTATGGCAAAACATCCTGAGCCAATATACTCAGCAGTATCTGTTGCATCTCCTGTTGCCAGTAATAGTACAACTGATTCTCGTATTCTCAATATTGGTTACGAAAATGATAGTGTTTACGAGATTGTACACGAAGTGGGAAATATTGGTCTGGGAGAGTATGTTGGATACAGTAGCAATGGAGCTAACCCATATAACTCCACAACTAATTTTTACATTGCCATTGGTGCGGAACATGATGTAAATTTCAATCTACCTATTGTTGATGTCGGCATCAAAATACCCATACTGAGTAATCATGCAATGGATAACTATATCTATGGAACTGATCTAGTCGTCGATTCAGCGTATTATTCTCAAACGCAAAAAGATAGTTTAGTAATTATTGATAGAACTGATCAAGAAATAATCGAAATTACTCCAATAATTGGAAACTCTTCAATCAAAGATGCTTTGATTATAGGGGAAGAAGATGATAACGATATTCTTCAAGGTATTAACGGCAATGACACACTCGAAGGATTGGGAGGAAATGATAATCTTTCTGGTGAAAGCCCTCAATATTTTTATTCTGGTGGAAATGACACATTAGATGGTGGTACAGGTAATGATAGTCTTGATGGTAGAAAAGGTGAAGATAAAGCAGTATTTACAGATAATTTTGAAAATTACGATGTTCAAACTACTGGAATACTTACCAAAACTACAACCATTACCCATAAAAATAATGGAGTTGATGGAGTTGATACTCTCAAAAATATAGAATGGGGAATATTCAATGGCGAAACAGTACCTATAGGAAGCCTAAGAACACTCACCGCCCAAACAACCAGCACACCTCGCATCATCCCCCTACCCCTAGAAGACGGCGTACTAGAAACAGAAACCAAACAAGCAACAGACACCACCGCCAGTCCCAACGTCAATGATCCACTCACACCACCCTATGTCTCTCTAACCATGCCAGTAGAGATGCTGGATGGGAATGTAGACTACACTCTCAATATCTCCCCCTACAAACCAGATACCCAATACAACATCGTCTACATCTTCGACACCTCGCTCAGTATGAGTGCGAGTGAATTACAGACAGCCAAAGATGCTTACATAAATTTAACCAGCTACTTCATCAATCAAGGATTAGCAGAGAACATCAATTTCGGGCTTGTATCCTTTGACAATCAGGCTGTCCTACAAACAGATGCCAGTGCATCTCGCAACTTAACTGCCGATGAAGCTATTGCAGCTATTCAAGGTTTAACCACAGCAACTGTCATTGGTACAAATTACGATGCAGGTCTTTGGCAAGGAGTTAACTTTTTAACCACATCCCCCTTAAGACCTAGCTTTCCGACCAATCCTGGCGGTACAACCAGTATTAGCTATTTCTTTTCCGACGGTCAAAATAGTTCGGATAGATCTACTATGCAGAATACAGCCAAAACTCTCCGAAGATATTCTAATGTTCAAGCATTTGGAGTAAATAATCTCAGTCCAATCGTAGCCAATGACATCAGCTTTATTGATTCCAATAATGGTGTCATGATGAATAGTATTGCTGACTTGTCAACAGAACTAAGCAAATCAGGACTGGCAGACAAGGTAAACCATGTAAATATCATCGTCGATGGCATAGTCGTCGATACAATACAACCAACAGTGGGATGCTCCCTTTCGTAGGGTGGGCAAATTGAATACACATATCTTTGCTCAAATTACTTAACTTCTTGCCCACCAAAATAGTTTTTATATCTGCATTATTCAACAAGTTATAAATACCAAAAGATTATTTTAGACTGTAATTTTAGTTAAGTATCTCTCAGTAGTTATTCACATTCAATACTTTTAAAATATATTTTCTCTGCATAATTATTTACGTAAAAATTACGAATCAATAAAACCTCAAATAATTATCCGATTAAGTTAATAAATACCAGAATATTTTACTTTACTTAAAATTTAAAATATTCATTGACATCTCCCCCCCCCTAATGTTAGAAATGATACAAACTGTGAGTTTAAACATTATTATTTGTGATTTAAATCACAGCTTATTTGTAATTAACAGTTTGACAAGTATTTAAATTATTTGTAAGTTAATCTTTTGGCAAAGTTTTTTGTTAGTTTTAGCTTGCTTAATATTCAAATTACTTTTTTTTTATTAAATACAGTGTAACTAATATTCCTGACACTAAAGATAATGGTTTCAATAAACCAAAGATTATACCGCTTATTAAACCAACAGGATCAATCTCCAGTACATAAAGCAATAAACCTAAAGGATACCATAAATGCCCGACAGAATAGTAAAAGAAAAAGGGTGTTATTAATCCTATTAAAATAGCTTTTGTTTTTTTGTTTTTGATTATTTTACTGAGTATAAACCATATTAATATATAGCATAACAATGAAAGAGTACCATTTATTAGTGTTACTTTCAAAAGTTCTTGAGCTTCATTGTCAAAATTCAAATTATTCATAGCAATAACTAAATAATATTAATTAATACTATAGCTTTTTTAGCTTATTTAATTAAAAATTAATTCTCAACTAAAACTAAAAAATAAGTAATGTTTTATTTTATACAAAAATACATGGTTTATAAATATGGTTTTCCTTAGAAAGCTGTATTTAGTCTGAATTGCTAATCTAAATTAAATTAAATTGTCATGATATTAAATCATCCAACTCTATCAGAATCAGAAGTCAAGTTACTAGTTACAGCAGCAGATAATGTCTATCAAGATCAAGTATCCCTCAACGGATGGGAAGTAATTACACCAGATTTAACCAGTCCAAATTATGGACTTGATCCAGAATTAATTACAGGAAATATTTTTAAGGTCGAAGGAGATCTTTTAAATTTGCCTTTTGGTGTTAATTTACCTTTTGGTGATGCTAACGCAGCAGTACTCAAGTCAGGAGATAATTTGCTACTTGCCTTTCGAGGTACTGAAATACCTGAAGGAGACGAAAGTTATTGGTTGCGATTAGAAGAACACTATGATTTATTTGAGCCACTTTTCACAGCACTTGATAATTACATCCAAGCTAATCCAACATCAAGAATATTAGTAACTGGTCATAGCTTAGGTGCTGCTATGACAGAGTTTTATATGGCTGAACATCCAGGATCTTTATATTCGGCTATAACTGTGGCATCCCCTACAGCAAGTGGGATGCTACCTTTCGTAGGGTGGGCAAATTGAATATACATATCTTTGCTCAAATTACTTAACTTATTGCCCACCAAAATAGTTTTTATATGTGCATTACTCAATATTTTTTAAATATCAAAAGATTATTTTTCTCTATAATTTTAATTAAGTAATTCTCAATAGTTATTCACCTTCAATACTTTTAAATATATTTTTTCTGCATAATTATCTACGTAAAAATTATGAAGTAATTAAACATCAAATAATTATCCGATTAAGTTGATAAATACCAGAATAATTTACTTTACTTAAAATTTATAATTACTATTTACATTTCACTCACCATAATGTTATCAATGATACAAGGTATTAATTAATACTTTTTGTCTGTGATTTGAATTACAATCTAATTGTTATTAGAAGTTCGATAAGTATTTTAATTGGTTTGTAAGTTAATTATTTGGCAAAGTTTTTTGGTCAGTTTTAGCTTGCTTAATATAACTAGTTTTCTCAGCTAGTGAATGTAATTTTATTTAGCCAGAAATATTGTAGATTATTAGTCTGTAGTTTTGGTTAAAAGAAAATGATGAAAAAAATATTCAAACTATTAGGAGTGTTTTTATGTGTTATTTGTCTAATTATTCTTGCCAAGATTTTTCAAGATTTGATTTATTCTGCTTCTTCAGTTACTTGTTTAGAGTCAAAACCTGAAGATACTTATAATTTTGGTAAAGCTTTAGCAATCAATGATAACTATATAGCTGTTGGCGATCCTGAAGCAAATCGCGTCGCTATCTATAGCTACGATAACTCAAAGACTAATTGGTCTAGAACTAGAGAAATATATCCACCAAAAAACTCCATTATTAGTAAAGTTGGTTCTGGTTTTGGTAGCTCTCTGGTTTTTAGCAAAGACCAATTAATCGTAGGTGCTTATAGCGAACCAAAAACAACTTTTTTTGGTAAAGATGTTGAGGGTGAACAGAATGAATTTGGAAATGATTATCATGGAGCCGTTTATTCCCTGCAATTAGATAAAGATAATCAAAGTTATCTTAAGGAGATAGTATTACCTGAGTCGATTAAGCTCACAGGATACTCGATTACAACATTTAATAATAAGATTGCCCTGGGAGCTACAACTGGAAAAGAGCCTGGAGAAAAAAATGGAAAAGTTTTAATTATTAATCCAACTACATTGCAAGTTGAAAAGACAATTGAACCTCCTAGTTTAGAACAAAAATTCCTCGATTTTGGCTTTGTTCTTGATGGTAATGATAATTTTCTATTAGTAGGCTCACAGGGTCTTACTAAGCAAGGTGGAGCTTTATTAATTGATCAAGCAGGAAAAATAGAAGAAATTTCTTCAGTAAAAGATCCAACAAGTCCTATTTTCAGATCTGGTTCTTCAATAGCACTATCGAATCATTTTGTGGTTGTCGGTAATAAATATAGTGGTGAAGCTATAAATACATTGTTATTAAGTAGAGCTACTGAAAGATGGTCTTTGATAGATTTAGTGAATTTTGGAGGTTCGCTTGATGCCACTGAATCTTATATTCTTATCTCAACAAATAAAGAAACTAATCTGCCTACTTCGACATTTCATTTAATTCATATGTTGGTAAAACTCGATCACAAGCGGGTAGAAATTGTATCAAAAATTCGCTGGAAATGGAGTTCAGATTATAGATTTGATGCAAGAGGAAATATTTATAATGACCACTTGCTATTAAGTTATCAAGGAAAAGTAGTTTTACTATCAATAAAACATTTGCCTCGTAATTATGTAATCAATCGTTTATTTTGTAAGCAAAAATAGAATTATGACAATTATTGGACAAGACAACAGAACAGAAGTTACTAATTTTAACGAAGATCCATTTGATTCCGTTGTAGCAGTAGATAGTGTTAATGATGGTGATATTGATATAGGTCAAGGTGTCGATGCTGCTGAAGGAAGTGGTATTTTAATTAGCCCTTATCATGTCTTAACCGCTGCTCATGTAATTGACAATATGCAAGCAGCAAGAATTACACTAGCGCAGAATGTTCCAAATCTACCAACACGCACCCTAACACAGTTCTTGTTAAACGATGCTAATGCCAGTAAAAGTAATGAGGGAGCTTTAGATAAAGATAGGCGATATAACGGAAATGTTGAAGACGGATATGATATTGGTTTAATTACTCTTAGCAAAGATGAATCATTCACAGACTCTTCAAAATATGTTGGTTTACTTGCTTTTGAAGATCCTGAAGAGGCGTTAGGCTATGCTGTTACTACAGCAGGTTATCCAGCTCTTGTAAGAAATGCAGATATTGATATAAGCAATAACGCACAATACATCCTGAGAGATGAAAATGGATATCCTCTCTTACCACTTCCAGATGACTTTGGCGCATTAGCTACCAATGCTCAAATATTGTTTACTGCAACAGGAACGATAGACGAAGTTCAAAGCAATGGAAATTTAAAACTTTCAAATAGTATTGATATTGAAAAAGGACAAAGTGGTTCTGGACTTTGGGCAACACTTGAAGGCGATGAGCCAAGAGTACTCGGTGTTATGAGCCGTCAAAAACTTGGATTGTCACCAATAGGAATACCTTTGGGGGAGAGTAATTTTGCGGCATTAATTGATACTGATGCTTATAATCGTCTTGTTGAAAGGATGAAAAATAGACTTAAAGTTGAGTCTGGAAACAATTTACCAGAAAACGCTATTATTGGCTCTGGTGAAAACGATGACATTGTTGGTTCATACCGTAGAGAACGTATTTTAGGCAATGAAGGTCAGGATACAATTTCAGGCGGTGAAGCAGATGACCGTTTAGAAGGTGGTGCTGGCTACGATGTTTTAAAAGGAGAAAAAGATAATGACCGCTTACAAGGAGATGGAGCTAGCGATTTTCTTGATGGAGGCGAAGGAGATGATGATATTGCTGTCTTCTCAGATGAGTATACTACTGAAAACTATAAATATGAAGAAATTACTGGAAGTACTTTTGGTGTTGCAAACGAGTTAATAACCATCGAGCATATAGGTGGAACATACGCAGATGGTAAAGATACTCTGGAAGGTATAGAGTGGGCTGAATTCACTAACGAAACAGTACCTATAGGAAGCCTAAGAACACTCACCGCCCAAACAACCAGCACACCTCGCATCATCCCCCTACCCCTAGAAGACGGCGTACTAGAAACAGAAACCAAACAAGCAACAGACACCACCGCCAGTCCCAACGTCAATGATCCACTCACACCACCCTATGTCTCTC
>CAYMWC010000244.1:4108-8668 GCA_964393695.1 uncultured Pleurocapsa sp. | reverse complement strand
CTAGAACTTGATTAGCTTGGGTCATGCCGTTTTCCTCTTGCTCCTTCAGTGAAAATTTAATGATATTTTTTAGTTAAGTTTAGTTAAGCGAAAGCTAGCTTGTGTCTAATTACACTTCGATTTAACTCTTGAATATTAGGATTGGCTATTCGCAAGGGAACAGTGCCAGTATTCTGCTGAGTCAATTGGTATAAGTTACTTAGTGAGTGTTATCAACTAGAAACTTGTGGTTATTTTCCGATTTTAGCCTCGATTACGATAACTTTGGTAAAGATTAGACAGAAATTAGGGATTTTTTTCTGAAGATTTATAAAGAAATCACAAAGTTTTCTTTATGTTTGCTCCTATGGCATTGTAAGCAATTTGCAGAAAAATTACACGTATTATTTTTCAATGCCTGGAAAATCAATTATTTAAGTTTGGGGAAGTAAAAACTTAAATTAACTTAAATTAAGAAGTAAAAAATATTACATCATGCCCTCCAGGGGGATTGAAAATTGTACTAGAAATTCATTATTACTAAATAAAGGCAAAAAATCTAGGCTCAAAAATTTTAGCCGAGGAGCAGAGGAGCAAGGGGAGCAGAGGAAGTCAATCAATAATAATCAACAATTATCAGTAATTAGTAATTAGTAAATTCCTCATCTTTCATCGCTCCTCGTTTTTAGCTAATTCTTAAATTATTGAGAAAATCAGGCAAAAATTTTAGCTCCTAGTCAAAAATATGACAATCTTTGCTCAGTACCCTTATCAATGACTTGCAAATAAGTTTTACTTTTTTTAACTTTATCTTTACTAAAATTTACAATATATTCTATGGTTGCGCCGTAGGTTAAGACTGCGATGATCTTAGAATTGATAGTTGAATGGCATAGGCGATTACCCTACGGGTACACTTCGCGATCGCGTGGTGATGTTAAATCAAGGCAAAATTATTGCTAAGAAGGATCGATAATGAGGTTAAATAACAGTTAATATTTGCTCACTAATGCTCACAATATCTAACATTTAGGCTATAGTTGGAAGTATGCCTTATGTACCACTTAGAAAAGCAGTAGAAAAACTTGGGCTGCACCCAAATACACTGAGAAGATATGCCGACGAAGGGAAGATCCAAATTATCAAAAACGAAGCAGGACAACGACTCTACAACGTCGAATCCTATATTCGTGGAGCAACTAATGCTTCCCTTGTTTGCTACTGTCGAGTCTCAAGTCAAAAGCAAAAAGACGACTTGCAAAGACAAATTGCCTATATGCAGTCGCTCTACCCAGAAGCAGAAATCATCCAAGACATTGGAAGCGGACTTAACTTCAAAAGGAAAGGATTGCGCTCCATACTGGACAGACTTCTGCGAGGCGATAAGCTCAAGATTATTGTTGCCTGTAGAGACAGATTGTCTAGGTTTGGATTCGATCTCCTTCAGTACATGGTTGAACAAAACGGTGGAGAAATCTTGGTTCTCGACCAGACTGTACACTGCCCCTCTTCAGAACTTACAACCGATCTTCTCAGCATCATCGACGTCTTCTCTTGTCGAATGCACGGACTCAGGAAATACAGTAAGAAAATCAAGGAAGATCAAGATCTCCCTAAGTCCGACTCAGACTAATCTGATTAAGCAGTGGATAGGTGCTTCTAGGTTTGTGTTCAACGAAACAGTTAAATATCTTCAACAACCTGATACCAAAGCTAACTGGAAAGCGATTAAAACTGGCATAATTCATTCTCTACCATCTTGGTCAAAAGAAATTCCCTATCAAATTAAGTCGATTGCGATTAAAGATGCTTGTTTAGCAGTCACCGCAGCCAAAAGAAAATACAAGCAAACTGGACAAGTAAACAAAGTTAAATTTCGTTCTCGTAGAGATCAAATACAGTCTTGTTATATCCCCAAGTCAGCCGTCTCAGACAAGGGAATTTATCACACAAAATTAGGTAGTGTGCGCTGGAGTGAAAAACTACCTGTTAAGATTGGGGATTGCAGATTAGTGCGTCATTTGGGCGTTACTTATATTTGTGTTCCTCATGATGTGCCGCGCTCGATATCCGAGAACCAAGGACGAGTTGTGGCACTAGATCCTGGTGTCCGTTCATTTATGACTTTGTTTTCCTCTGATAGCTTTGGATGGCTTGGTCAGTATGATATGGGACGTATTCAACGACTCTGTTATTACTTAGACGATTTAATTTCTCGCAGTACCAAAACAAATGCTAAAAAACGACATCGAATGAGAAAAGCAGCAGATTTAATCAGATTTAAAATCAACAATCTAGTAGATGAACTACATCATAAAATAGCTAGATTTTTGGTTGATAACTTTGATATCATCTTGCTTCCTACTTTTGAAACCAGTCAAATGGCAATCAAGAAAAGTAGAAAAATTAGAGCTAAATCTGTTAGACAGATGCTTACTTTGTCTCATTATCGTTTTAAACAGTTTTTAAAGCACAAAGCTTTTGAAACAGGCAAATTAGTACTAGATGTGAATGAAGCCTATACCAGCAAAACGGTTAGCTGGACAGGCGAAATCATTCATAATCTTGGTGGTAGGAAGAAAATCAAAAGTAGTGATGGAAGAGTGATGGACAGAGATCTAAATGGAGGGCGAGGAATTTTTCTTCGCTCATTGGTAGATAATCCCAGTCTTATGGACTGCATTGTTAATGTTAGTTAGCAAAAATTTATCGGATGAGAAAGAATAATATGAGTGATATGCCACAAAATAGTCAGACTGAGATATCGGCAGCCGAAGCACAAGAATTAGTGCGATCGCTACTCCACAAAGAGGGAACATGGGTAGAATGGGGACAAATCTGTCAAAAGTTGCGAACAGGAGGGTATAGTCCCCAGCAAATTTTTGAGGATACGGGATTTCAAAATAGTCAGCAGAATTTGGTGATTGTGGCTGCTCAAGTTTTTGATAATCTAGTTCAGGAGAATGTCGAACCAGAAGTATTAGCCTATTTTAAAGGCCCTCGCAGCGATGTTTTATATGAGTTTCGAGTACTTAATCAAAAGCAACGAGTAGATGCTAGTTTGCTAGCTTATGATAAACGTTTAGATGTCGATGGAGCGCACCTAGTTGCTAAGACAATCCAAGATGTCTCACGAATTTCTCAGTTACCAGCAGATTTTACTAATCATCCTGGAGATTGGGTAGCTTATTTAGTTTGGAAAAGAGCAAAAAATCAAAAAGATTTACAACAGCGATCGCGTTTAATTGCTCAAGGATTAAAATTTGCCCATTCAGCAACCGCCAGAGAAGCGATCGAAAAGTTATTAAGCGACTTTAGTGTCGTTAAAAGTGCTAGTGAACCTCTCTTGCCCTTATATCGTCTGGAAGTAGAAGAAGAATTACCCCGTATTGTACCTCTAGCTGGCTCTTATCCCCTCAGTAGCCAAGTGATAGAAGCAGTCAATCAAGTAGAAATTGAGCAACCCTTTGGCAGTATCCAAACAACTACTGGTACTTATGTTCCAATTCCTGGATGGCAAGCAGTACTCAAAGCCGTCGATCCTGTAGCTTATTTGTGTAAGAGCGATCGCTTGCCGAAGTCTTTATCAGGGAAAGTAGAAGAAGTATTAATTATCTTGGATCGGGCTAATAAAAATTGGGATGTTAACAGTTATTTTATTGTTGAAATTGAAGGGAAACTAGAATTACGTTGGTTTGAAACTGAACCAAATGTGCCAATTGTCGGTCAACTAGTATTAATTCTACGTCCTAAGAAAATCCTCGACGAAGGCAATATTACTGAACCCTGGCAGATGGACGACTAACCGCTATGGGAAAGTAATAAGAAATATTCTGACTTCTGACTTCTGACTTCTAATTATGTCGCTCAATAAAGTTTTTTTATTTGTGCCAAATATTATTGGCTATATTAGATTTATCTTGTATCTATTCAGTTTTCTGAGTCATACATTTGGTAACTGGCAGTTATGTATTAGTTTGTATGCGATCGCTTTTATTTTAGATGAATTTGATGGTCGTGCTGCTCGTGCTTATAACCAAAGTAGTAATTTTGGTGCTGCCTTAGATATGGTGGCAGATCGTTCGGCGACGGCAGGTTTATGTTTAATTTTGGCGCAATTATATCCAAATTATTTATTAGCTTTTATTGGCGCGATCGCTCTTGATGTTAGTAGTCATTATTATTTAATTTACGCTACAGGAATGCTGGGTAAAACCAGTCATAAAGACTCTTCTGAGTGGTCAACAAATAGCTTATTGAAGCTTTATTATGGCAATAAAACTTTTATGGATCTTTTAATTTTGGGTAATGAAGTATTTTATATTTTGCTTTATCTCAATTTCTATTTAATTGGCTGGAATTTTACTTTTGGTAATTTTAATTTTGATTTATGGCAGTTATTAATAATTATTTGCCTACCAATTTATTGCTTAAAACAAGCAACTAATATTTTGCAACTCCAAAGTGCAGCCCAAGAAATAGCTAAGATCGATTTAATTAATCATCAATAAGTTTTAGACACTAGGCACTAGGCACTAGGCACTAGGCACTAGGCACTAGGCACTAGGCACTAGGCACTAG
>CAYMWC010000244.1:0-4008 GCA_964393695.1 uncultured Pleurocapsa sp. | reverse complement strand
GTGTTACTTGTTACTTGTTACTTGCTACTTGCTACTTGCTACTTGCTAACTTTTAAATGTTGTATCTCAACAGAATTTTGGCTAATAATCAATCTGCCGACATAGGATAGACAGCAACACAAATCTTTATAATTCTTGATATCCTGAAAGAATTAAGAATACTTAAAAATATCAGCTTGTTTATAAGTAATCAAAAATTATCATGACCAATACTATCAGTCCAACAGCCAGTAATCAATCATACAATAACGAAGAATGGAGAAGAGGTTATGATTCCCAGCCTCATGAATATGAATACCAAATCACAGACATAGAGGGAAAAATACCTGAAGAATTATCTGGAACATTGTTTCGTAATGGGCCAGGTTTACTAGATATTGCTGGTTCAGCAATTCACCATCCCTTTGATGGCGATGGTATGATTAGCGCGTTTTCTTTTCAGGATGGTCAGGCATATTATCGCAACCGTTTTGTTAAAACAACAGCTTATTTGGAAGAAAAAGCAGCAGGAAAAATCCTTTATCGAGGGGTATTTGGCACTCAAAGACCTGGAGGCTGGTTTAATAATATTTTTGACTTCAAGCTAAAAAATATTGCTAATACAGGAGTTATTTACTGGGGAGGTAAATTACTGGCTTTGTGGGAAGCAGCCGAACCTCACCGCTTAGATCCCAAAACCTTAGAAACTATAGGTATAGATTATCTTGATGGTGTTTTAGAACCAGGAGATGCTTTTGCTGCTCATCCTTGGATAGATCCTAGCTGCGCACTAGATGATGGAAATCCTTGTCTGGTGAACTTTCGGGTTGAGCCAGGTATTTCGAGTAAGATTACCCTGTTTGAATTTGCACCTAGCGGTAAGCTATTGCGTCGTCATTCTCATAGTATTCCAGGCTTTTCTTTTATTCACGATTTTATAATTACTCCTAACTACGCCATCTTTTTCCAAAATCCTGTTAATTTTAATCCTTTGCCATTTTTATTCGGGATGCGTGGTGCAGGGGAGTGTGTTCAGTTTCAGCCTGGTAAGCCAACTAATGTAATCTTGATTCCTCGTGATCCTAGTAAATTAGAAGTGAAAACTTTTACCGTCGAATCTGGTTTTGTTTTCCACCATGCTAATGCTTTTGAACAGGACAATAAAATTTCTGTTGATTCAATTACCTACCAGACTCTTCCTCAAGTACAACCTAATTCTAATTATAAAGAAGTTGATTTTGAGTGTCTTGATCCAGGACAACTATGGCGATTTACAATCGATTTGAATAATGGCATAATTAATCGCCAGATGTTAGAGAGTCGCTGTTGTGAATTTCCTACTCGTAACCCTAATAAAGTTGGTCGAGATTACCGTTATTTATATATTGGTGCAGCCCATAACGAAGTAGGAAATGCCCCACTACAAGCAATTATGAAATTAGACCTACATACAGGAGAAGGTCAACTTCATTCTTTTGCTCCTAGTGGCTATGTTAGTGAACCAATTTTTGTCCCTAAACCTAATGCTGTGAGTGAAGATGCAGGCTGGATATTGACTTTGGTTTATGACGGCAATAAACACCGCTCGACTTTGGCAATTTTAGATAGCGAAAATTTAGCAGGAGATGCGATCGCGCTATTACATCTCAAACACCACATCCCTTATGGTTTACATGGTAGTTGGTGCGATCAAGTGTTTAAGTAGCTGAGTAGAATTAAATATAAAAGATAAAAATTGATTGATTGAAGCAATTAACCTATGACAAGCAAACAATTAGATATAAAAACTAAGTTCTTTACTTACGAAGAATACTTAAAACATGAATTTGAATTAGAAGGAAATTATGAATTAGAAGCAGGAAAAATCATTGAAATGCCCCCAGAAAGTTATCAAAATGTGCGAACAGCATTAATTTTAATGATGTTGATTGCCGAAAAAATTGGCATAGATAGAATTTCTAATAAAGCAGAAATAATTATTTCAGGCAGTAAAACTAACGCCAGAATACCAGACATCACTGTCTTTTCCGAAACAGGAGTAGAAGAAATCAAACTAAAAAATACTTCTACTATCGATCTTAATATGTCACCACCTATATTAGTAATAGAAATAGTTTCCCCAGGTAAAACAGCACGCGATCGCGATTATAGATTTAAACGTTCTGAATATGCAGCAAGAGGTATTGAAAATTACTGGATCATCGATCCTTTAGAACAAAATATAACTTTCTTAATTTTAGAAGATGGATTATATGTCAGCAAAAACTTAGTAAAAAATAGAATTATTAATATTGATTCCCCTGTTAATTTAGTAATTGATCTTCATACACTCTTTTCGAGCAATGACTAATGCGAGATCAAGCACTCTGCCAAGACTAGCCTCACTACCTCTATCTTCTCTGACCTCTGACTTCTGACCTCTGACCTCGTATCTCAAAACATCATCAAATCCTGAGAAACCTTCTAGCTAATTATTTTCAATCCTCGATACATTAGAAGAAGATATACATATCATCATTTCTTGTTGACCGCAAGTGAGACAATAGATATTCCGTAATAAATCTACATATAGAGAGGAGAACTGTTAAATGCAAGCAGAATATAGAAAACAGGCTGCCGAAAGAGAAACTTTAGGAATTCCCCCCTTACCTTTAACCGCACAACAAACTACAGAATTATGTGAACTATTAAAAAATCCTCCCGAAGCCGAAAAAGGAGAATTATTAAAATTATTACGCGATCGCGTTCCTCCTGGTGTAGATGATGCAGCTTATGTTAAAGCTGGTTTTTTAACTGCCATAGCCAAAGGTGAAATCCAATGCCCAGTCATTTCTGCTCAAGGGGCAGTAAATCTATTAGGAACAATGGTTGGCGGTTATAACGTTCAATCTTTAGTAGACTTATTAAAATCTTCTGATCCTAGTATTGCTGCTGAAGCTGCTGCTGCCCTTAGTAAAACTCTGTTGGTATTTGATGCTTTTAACGAAGTATTAGAACTTTCTGATATTAACCCTTATGCCAAACAAGTAATTGATTCTTGGGCAAATGCCGAATGGTTTATTGGTCGTCCCAAACTACCTGAAGCTATTACCGTCAGCGTATTTAAAGTACCAGGAGAAACCAACACCGATGATTTATCTCCTGCACCCCACGCCACCACTCGCCCCGATATTCCACTTCACGCTTTAGCCATGCTAGAGTCCAAGATGCCCGACGCGTTAGAAACCATTGCTCAATTAAAAACCCAAGGACATCCTGTTGCTTATGTCGGTGATGTTGTGGGTACTGGGTCATCTCGTAAATCAGCGATCAACTCCGTATTATGGCATATTGGGCAAGAAATTTCCTTTGTTCCCAATAAAAAGTCTGGTGGCTATATTTTAGGTAATAAAATCGCTCCTATTTTCTTTAATACTGCCGAAGATTCAGGAGCATTACCTATCGAATGTGACGTTAGCCAGATGAATACAGGGGATGTCATTACCATTTATCCTTATAAAGGGGAAATTGTAAGGGAGAACGAAGTTATTTCTACTTTCACTCTCAAACCTGAGACTATTATCGATGAAGTACGGGCAGGAGGACGTATTCCCCTCCTAATTGGTAGAGCCTTAACCGACAAAACTAGAGAAGTATTAGGCTTAGAAGTATCTCCCATCTTTGCTCGTCCTTCAATGCCCACAGATACAGGGAAAGGATTTACTTTGGCACAAAAAATGGTGGGTAAAGCTTGCGGTTTACTTGGTGTACGCCCTGGAACTTCCTGTGAACCCCTGATGACTACGGTTGGTTCTCAAGATACCACAGGCCCAATGACACGGGATGAGCTAAAAGAACTAGCTTGTCTTGGTTTTAATGCCGATTTAACTCTACAAACCTTTTGTCACACGGCTGCCTATCCTAAACCTGTAGATATCCAAACCCATAAAAATTTACCTGACTTCTTTTCCACTCGTGGAGGGGTAGCTTTGCATCCAGGAGACGGTATTATTCACTCTTGGCTCAATAGAATGCTGTTACCCGACACGG
>CAYMWC010000243.1:0-8749 GCA_964393695.1 uncultured Pleurocapsa sp. | reverse complement strand
AAAACCTCTTGACAGGGGGTACGTTCTCTGATCCTTTTTTGGCGAAGGTATTGAACCTTAATACTAATTAATTCAGCTGACAAAGATATTTTTATTTTTAATAAAAAACAAGGAGAAACAATAAAACTTGTGACAAAATCAACCAATATAAATTTTCTGTGTATATATTTAATGTATTCAAGAAGCAAATATTGTCAAATATGTTACTGGATGGGGGTTATACCGTTGTGACCCATAGCTGAAAATCGAAGGAGAGCGATCGCCAGATTTTCAGACAGTGAGAGTATAAGAATCGGTGTGGAGTTTTCATCGCTTCCTCCACTTAATTGTTACCAAGGGAAGGCGCAATCCTTCATCAAAACGGTCTGAGGTAATAGACGAGGCTAATTCTCAATATTTATCATATATAATTTAGAAGTTTAATTACTACTCTAATTCTTGTTTGACAAAGGATTAGAGGTTTTTTTGGGTTACCAGGGAAGTATCTCACCATTACCGTGCCAAAAAGTTCCAGTATTTTCTAAATTTAATTCGTGAATACTCTGCTCATGACGCTTCGCGTACATAAGCAGCTTCTCTATCCCACAAAGCAGATAGAGTAATCGGCATTCTCGATTTACCCGAAGGATTTTTACCTCTGGGTAACTGCCCATCCTTTCAGTGGGTCAGTTTAAGCTTGTAAGCCCAGTATCGGGCTGCAATATTGGCTGCTGCGGAAAGTCAGATTGTTGCTGTTGTATGTCTTCATAATCAATTCCTTCCGCTTCGATAGTTTTATCTATCTTTAAAATTGGTTCAGACTTTGACTCTGGTAAAAAATAAAGCTGATCATTGTTTTGTCTAAAAAATTGATCTTGCCTAAAAAATTGCTGCGAACTATTAACCGAATCAATTATAAAATCTTGCTGTTCAGCTGATTGAGAGTTATCAAGCTTATTAGAAGGAATATCATTCAAGCTCGGAATATTATTACCCCCTGAACCCGATGGATTTGTCTGAGCTTTGGCTGTGTAGCAAGCTAAAGTCACCGATAAAATCCCAATTAAAAATAAAGTTGTTTTCATCATGCATTCGGTAGGCTAAGGTTAGCTATAGTTACCCATTGCTATTACCGCAAAAACCGTACTATTTATATCTTAGCAGACGAGAGGATTGCACCAATATATAGTACAATAAAACTATATTCAAAATAAAATTCAACTATATCCTCGTAAAACTTGCTCTATATTGACACTTGCCCAATTTTTATTGACAATCACTCAAATCTCAACGGTATAAACGGGGTATTCAACCTACAATTAAAAATCATTTCAGAAAGCTTTAAGGCGGTCAATAAACCTTTTGTGTTAAAATTTTTGAGTATTTTTTCATAACGCAAGAAATCCATAGCTCTAAGGCATTTTTCGGAGAAACTACATGACTAGCACTTACGATGCAGATCAAATTCAGGTTCTTGAGGGTTTAGAAGCAGTACGCAAACGCCCAGGGATGTATATTGGTTCAACAGGGCCTAAAGGACTGCATCATTTAGTATATGAGGTGGTGGACAATTCCATCGATGAGGCACTTGCTGGTTATTGCACCCATATCGAAGTTGATATTAATGCTGATGGTTCAGTTACTGTTACCGACGATGGACGGGGTATCCCCACAGGTATTCATTCTAAAACAGGCAAGTCGGCATTAGAAACGGTTATGACTGTCCTCCATGCTGGAGGTAAATTCGGTGGTGATGGAAGTGGTTACAAAGTTTCTGGTGGTTTACACGGGGTAGGTGTATCAGTCGTTAACGCCCTTTCTGAATGGGTAGAAGTTACGGTATGGCGAGAAGAAAAAATTCATCTCCAACGCTATGAAAGAGGCAAACCCCAAGGTGAATTAAAGATCGAACCCAATCAAGAAGATCCCAAGCGGACAGGGACTTCGGTAAATTTTCATCCAGATAATACTGTTTTTACGGAAACAACTATTTTTGAATATGATATTTTGGCAAAAAGATTAAAAGAATTAGCCTATCTTAATGCTGGTATCAAAATTACTTTTACCGATCATCGGCAAGAGGAAATACATCAAGATGTTTTCTGTTATGAGGGTGGAATCAAAGAATACGTCCAATACATGACGATCGAAAAAGACCCTTTGCACGAAGACATTATTTACGTTAACAAAGAAAAGAATGGCGTAACTGTAGAAGTAGCTTTGCAATGGTGTATTGATGCCTATAGTGATAATCTTTTAGGTTTTGCTAATAATATCCGTACTATTGACGGTGGTACTCACCTAGAGGGGTTAAAAACTGTCCTGACTAGGACAATGAATAACTTTGCCCGTAAGCGTAACAAAATCAAAGATAATGAGGCTAATTTAGGCGGAGAAAACGTCCGCGAGGGTTTAACAGGGGTAGTCTCTGTTAAAGTTCCAGATCCCGAATTTGAAGGCCAAACTAAAACCAAACTTGGTAATACTGAAGTTCGAGGAATTGTAGATTCTTTGGTGGGAGAGGTTTTAAGCGATTACCTAGAATTCAATCTTAATGTCGGTGATGCCATCATTGAGAAAGCAATCCAGTCTTTTAAAGCAGCCGAAGCAGCCCGTCATGCTAGAGAATTAGTTCGTCGTAAATCTGTTTTAGAATCTTCTCCTTTACCTGGAAAACTGGCTGACTGTAGTTCTCGTGATCCTGAAGAAACTGAAATATTTCTCGTCGAAGGCGATTCAGCAGGCGGTTCAGCCAAACAGGGACGAGATAGGAGATTCCAGGCTATTTTGCCCCTCAGAGGTAAGATCATCAATATTGAAAAGACTGATGACTCTAAGATTTATAAAAATAATGAGATTCAGTCGATGATTACTGCTTTGGGCTTGGGTATCAAAGGGGATGAATTCGATGCTTCCCAGTTAAGATATCACCGCATAGTCATTATGACCGATGCTGATGTAGATGGGGCCCATATCAGAACCTTGTTGCTGACTTTCTTTTATCGTTATCAGAGAGAATTAGTCGATCAGGGTTATATTTATATTGCTTGTCCGCCTCTGTATAAATTAGAACGGGGACGTAATCATCAATATTGTTATAGCGATCGCGAGTTACAACAGCTTATTAGTGAACTTCCTGCTAATGCTAACTATACAATTCAAAGATTTAAAGGGTTGGGTGAAATGATGCCTCAACAGCTTTGGGATACAACCATGAATCCTGAAACACGGGCAATGAAACGGGTTGAAATTGATGATGCAGCCGAAGCTGATCGGATTTTTACTGTTTTAATGGGCGATCGCGTTGCCCCCAGACGCGAGTTTATCGAAACCCATGCACCCAAGTTAAATCTGGATGATTTGGACATTTAATTTTTGTCGTTTTACTCATAAGCTTAAATATCAGGTGCAATCTAGAGTATCTCACGGAGATCGATCGTCGGGGCGCGTGGCTTGAATCGCATTCAATCCCTTGTGTCCCCCGTAAACGCCTGAATTTGCTTCAGGCAACAGACCTCTAACAATTATAAGAGATACTCCTATCTTATGACTGTTTCAAGATCCCTAGGCAAGAATCGCGTATAAAAGCAGACCGTTGGTAATTTCAGTAGTTACAAAATGAAGACGAGTGTTTGGTATAATTCCGCACTCAATTGCTTAACTTCTCACCAATGTTCATCATTGATCATTTATCAACTTTATCAACGAAGTTTAAGGTTCAATGTTTAATATGTATGCCTTAAAAGAGCTCAGTTTTGAGCTTCCCGCGCTATCCTAGAAGAAACTAATTTGGATCAGCAATGAAAAAACTAGTGGTGCTGTGCCTGTTTATACTAGGGATTGGGTTTGCCCTACTTAATTTCAAAGGACTGGCGCAACAAGGAGAATTCAACTCCATTATTTTAGACTTTAAAGAAGAAGTACCGATCGCCAAGATCAGTGAAGAAATCCAAGGGCTATCTCAACAGTATAATCAACAAGTTAACCTCAACAGTATTTTTTCGATTAATGATCGCATTTATATTGTCGAAGGGGACAAAAAAATTCTTAAGAAGTTAAAGCGATCGCCAGTTAGTAAAGATACAGAGTATATTGAAGCTAACTATTTATATCATGCCCTCGAAACGCCCAACGACCCTGAATATACTAAACAATGGAACTTTCGGAATATTAATGTTGAGCAAGCTTGGGATGAAACCAAAGGTCAAGGTACTACTGTCGCAATAATTGATACAGGCGTAAGTCAAGTACCAGATTTAAAACTTACTAAGTTTGTCAAAGGCTACGATTTTGTCAACGATAAAGATGATGCCAGTGACGACAATGGACACGGTACTCATGTAGCAGGAACTATTGCTCAATCGACTAATAATGGCTATGGTGTGGCAGGAATTGCCTACCAAGCTAGTATTATGCCCCTCAAAGTCTTATCTGGTAGCGGTGGAGGCACAATTGCTGATATTGCCGAGGCGATTAAATTTGCTGCGGATAATGGTGCGACTGTGATCAACATGAGTTTAGGTGGTAGCGGTGCTAGTAACATGATGGAAGAAGCGATTAAATATGCCCACAATAAAGGGGTAGTAATCGTCGCTGCTGCTGGTAATGAAGCCCGTAATTCCGCCTCCTATCCTGCCCGTTATCCTGATGTGATCAGTGTTTCAGCCACCGATGCTGCGGGACATAAAGCATCCTATTCAAACTTTGGTGCAGGAGTTGATATTTCTGCCCCTGGTGGTAGTGAAACTGGCAAAATTCTCCAAAATACTGTTGATCCTAGCACTGGAGAATCAGTATTTGTTGGGTTCCAAGGCACTAGCATGGCTGCTCCTCATGTAGCTGGGGTAGCTGCTCTAATTAGAGCTACTGGGGTTGAAGATCCCAACGAAGTCGTAGCTGTCCTCAAACAATCTTCGCGCAAAGTCCAAGAAGATCATCTAAATCATTTCGGTGCAGGACATTTAGATGCTGGAGCAGCAGTTAAACTAGCTCTTAAAGGGAAGATTACCTTGAATGATTTCTTGCGTTGGCTACGTAAGAGTGGTTATCTCAATATTGGCTTCTGGCTAGATGGTGGTGCAGTTGCTTTGTTACCAAAATTGGGTATGGTGCTAGGTTCTTATTTATTAGCTTGGTTTTTACGCAACTATTTACCTCTTACTTTGGGTTTAAACGGCGGTTTAATTTTTGGTAGTGCAGGGTTATTCTTCCTCCAAGGATTATATATCTTTGACTTACCTCAATGGCCGATGCGTCTATTTGGTAGCTCAATTCCTGAGTTGGGGAACGTTGTTATGGGTAATTCCAGCCTTAATCCTTTGTTCGCGAGTGTGATCATTCCCTTAACTTTGATTATTTTATTAATAGGGCATCCTAGCCTAAAATGGTTTGCGATCGGTTCTAGCATTGGTGTGGCTGCTTGTTTGGGAGTTAGTGCTGTTGTCGATCCTAATTTGTGGCTTTTAGGCGGTGGCGCGATCGCTCGTACTTATTTACTTGTCAACGCTATTCTCTGTCTAGGTTTGGCATATTTAGCTAGTCAAAGAGAAAAACAGAGAGCATAGGTGCTAAATAGTTCACAAGCAGGAGGCGACAACAATGAAAGTGACAGGCAAAATTGAGAAAAAGGGATTTGGTTTTGGTGTGTGGGCATTAATAACAAATGATGAAACGACTTACGAACTCAAAGATCCACCATCGGAATTAAAAAAAGAAGGCATTACAGTAGAAATTGAAGGTAAAATTCGTGAAGATGTCATGACAATGGCGATGATCGGGGCTGTCTTAGAAATTAAATCCTATAAAATCAGATAATTATGATGATGATGAGTATTTAACTGCTCACGGCTCACTGTTCAAATCCTGTGAAATATCTGCCCTTACTTTTTCAGCAAACCCTAAGTAAGGCTATGCTGCACCTAGAAAATCATCAGAGAATGTAAGATTGAGACATGGCTCTCGTCACAATGTCACATTTCTTTCTACTGACAGAGTACTTTACGTGAGCCTTTTTTGACTTTCCAAACAACCTCTCAGGAGGGAATATCGAGATTCTGGAGGAAAAAGATGAACGGATTAGAGTTATTTAAGAGATCAATGGGAAAGTGGGAAGGTCGTCGTTGGTACGTCTATGACAATGGCGACAAGGTAGTCCGTTACACCCAATTTAGCAATGAGGTCATATCCTCAGACAAATTCCTATTCCCAGAGGGGATTTCAGTACACCACTCGTTCAAGGTCTGGAATATTACTGAGGGTAGTAAGCTAGAGAATGAGATGGCTACAGTGCTACATGCTTGTCCAGAATATATTGTACGGGCAGTGGGCTACTTAGGGGAAGAAAGTATTGAGTGTCCAATTACATCTGTTGGTAATGATATGTGCCGTATGATTACGGAATACAAGAATGGTTGGACGCACATGGAATTCTTCCATTTCCTGGCTGCTGATGTCAGAGCAAGGAACATTCGGTACGATGGCATAAATTGTAGTGGCACTTTCCTGGAAAACCGAGTGGATGAGTTCCCAGAGTTAATCCCTGAGAATCTGGTTAAGTATTTGCTTGAGCAATAAAACCTGAATCAAGAGATGCCTGATACGGGAATAATTTATGTCTATGGATCTCAAAGAAAAAAACTGGCAGAATTTATGTGCCAAACATATACGGGACTGGCACGGTATTTGGACAAGGTATTCTTCTAGTGGCGCAGTTACTGAGTCCTTTCGTAGTCTCAGAAGCTTTCACAGCAATCCACAGCAGACAGAAATAGCTCACACTAATCGCTATATGTATGCTGATGGCACAACAAAAGAGGAAAGTTGGGAATATAATCTGCACTCTAATGGCTTATCAGATGGACTCTTTCACCCAGCACGGGATTATATGAGGGGACTGAACTTTGAACAGGGTGCTGCCGCATGGGTGACAAAACAGTTAAAAGCAGGCTCACATTTTGCAGTTGAATTATTTTTTCTACACGAAAACTTACGACATAGCGTAGGTATCGTTTATGACGCTAAAGGAAATCTGTCTCGAACAGCAAATATTCGTGAAGACGACAGAGGTTTTCCTAGTAAATACTGGTCAACTGAAATCAATCAATTAACTAAGCGAAATCTGAGCAGCAATTGGCAAGGAACTGAACTGAAAATGACACGTGATTTAAAGGTTTCTGAGCCTGTACCAACTCAATTAAACTGGGGTTGGGAAGGAAACAATACCTTCTTTTTGCCTGACGAAGTTTCTATCAGTTGTCCAGACAAAGTGAGTGTTGGTATCCCTTTTATTTTAGCAGCGAATTGGCTGGTGACACCTTCTCAACTGCAAAAACTGAGCGTCAAGTATGACGAGTCTGGAGATTTTTCGACACTGACGTGTGGAATGTTTTCACTTGGTAGCTCAAGGTGAACAAGAAAACTTATTTAAACAATCGTCTGGGGATGAATCAACTTGTAACCTGCTGCTTTAATCTTCTGATTGTCTACCCGTGCATTCAGAGCGCGAAAACTCGGTTGGGAAGCATCCCAGACAATTCTCGCTAAACCTTGGCGATCGCACACTTGCTCAGATAGCTCCCGGATAGTAAGGTTAAAATCATTCACCAGATTATAGATGCCACTCAACCTATTCTGGCGGGCAAAATCCACAGCTGCAATAATGTCGTCGAGGTGAATCCAGCTGGTAAAGGTTTCACCACTTCCAGGAATGGTTTTGCCAGCAATTCGTTCAAAGCGTTTTGTCAACTCGCGATCGGGACCATAAATTCCCCCTAAGCGTAGGATACAAACTTTGACATCTTCACTAGCTGAGTCTAACAAAACCTGCTCTGCATCACACAGCACCTTATTATATTCGCTGTCAGTATCAACTGGGGAAGCTTCATCAACCCACTCGCCTTTTTTGTTACCGTAGACGGAGCAGCTACTGAGGTAAATTAACTGCTTGACACTGGGAGTCTTCTTCAACGCCGCGACCAGATTTTTGACAGTGGGAAGGTAGGTTTCTTCATATCCCTGAGCATCTACTTGGCGATCGCTGATTGGTGCAACACTCAGGAGAACGGTGTCCTGATTTTGTACTAACGACTGTACAGCCTTGGCGTCATTACCTTTCACAATCGACACCTGCGCAGCTACTTCCTTAAGCTCCTCGACGCGCTCTTGTCTCGTAGTAGTTGCTGTCACCAACTGACCCTGTTTTTGCCAATAGCGAGCTACGGCAGTTCCAACATAGCCACAACCGATAATCGCAATCTTCTCCAAGACTTGGCAATGCTCCTGCTGTGAGAAAAGGGAGTTTGAGTTGTACATTGCAGTTTCAGTAGCTTGATTGTTGAGGATGGCTCTTTGATCAGTTGTGTTATACATTACTACAATTTGGGAAAACATATGTAAATAAATGTAACAAAAGTATTGTGTAATGGCAACTATTTTAGTACTAGTTCATATTTTTATCTTTATCTAGAACAACTTACGAATATTTAATAATCTAGTGACATACTCCCGTCGCTTCTCTAGCGAGTAAGCGCGACGGGGCTTTCAAGGTGCTGAAGTGAATTCAGCACACAGCCCCTTGGCTTCTTACCAACTCCAGCTATCGCTTCGGATGCTCGGTAAGCTTTAAGAACGGAATGCCCTGCCGCTCTATACTTTATATTTAATGAAGCGTTTAAGTCCCTACACATTTCAATGCCACAATTAGGGCAACTATGAATCCTATCTTTTAATTCTTTAGGGACTTTTACTCCACAATTACTACAATCTTGACTAG
>CAYMWC010000242.1:0-8787 GCA_964393695.1 uncultured Pleurocapsa sp. | reverse complement strand
CAAGGTTTTCGGTTGAATCCGAGAAGTTATCTGCGGCGGGTGAAGCGGGGCGTTAAATTTTCTAGATTATTGAAATCCAACAATTCTAACCATTTATGTTGTTTAAAGAAGTTTTTGCAGTTAAGATAATCTGCGATCGCAATTGCTCAAAATTAATAAAACTCCGAATTGGCTTTAAAAAAATCCGAGTTAATGAAGACGCGATCGCTTTTCTAGTATTCTTACAACCAGTTAAATATTGCCCTTGGGATTAATTGTCATGTACCTTGCTTGACGGTAGTGAAGAAGTGTGAGGATTCTGTGTGGAAATTACAGAGGTTTTACTTACTGGCTGAAAAAAGTTTAGAGTGCATTCCGACTCTTTCGTAGGTAGCAATTCAGGTAAAATTTGCTATGTCAACGATCAACTATCTTCTTTTGTTTACTTTGGGCAATTTATGGAAATTGAAATTTTAAAACTAAACGAGGCAGCAATTATTCCTAGCTATAGTCATCCTGAAGATGCAGGATTAGATCTTTTTGCGGTGGAAGCACAGCTAATATTACCAGGGGAAACAAAATTAATTAATACAGGAATTGCGATCGCTCTACCTCCTGGCACAGAAGCTCAAATTCGTCCTCGCAGTGGATTAGCATTAAAACATTCAATTACCGTCTTAAATTCTCCTGGCACAATCGATGCTGGCTATCGCGGCGAAATCGGTATTATTTTAATCAATCTCGGCAAACAACGGTTTCAAGTCTTTCCAGGTATGAAAATTGCTCAAATGGTTATTGCTTCAATTATTCAGGCTAAACTAACACTAGTTGATCGATTAAATGCTACCACTAGGGGGATTGATGGCTTTGGATCGACAGGTAAATAAAATATTAATTGAGACAATTAATATAAATCTTATAAATGACTTTAATTTGTAAATGATGTAAAAACACTTTTTATACACGAAAACATACTTAAAAATATATTTTTAAAAGTTTTTTGTACTATTAAAATTACTTTTGTCAAAATCAAAAATATTCTAAAAATATAAATTTAATAATTATTTAATAAGTATTAAGCAAATCTTAAAATACGCTTATATTTTCAAAATACAGATTTATAACTAAAGAAAGATGTACTTTTATAAGTGCATCAATACAATTGATTTAGATCAATAAACCATATAGTTTCGATTAACTAAAATAATCCCACAGTCATGTTATCTAAAAATAGAGGAAAAGTTGCTCTGATCTCTGTTCATGGTGATCCTGCTGTAAACATTGGGAAAGAAGAAGCAGGTGGACAAAATGTCTACGTTAGGCAAGTAGGAGAAGCTCTAGCTCGCCAAGGCTGGCAAGTAGATATGTTTACTCGTCGTAGCGATGCAGATCAACCAGAGATTGTTGAACATAGCCCTAACTGTCGGACAATTCGTCTCACAGCAGGCCCTCAAAAGTTTGTTCCAAGACAAAAAATCTTTAATTATTTACCAGAATTTGTTAAAGCATTTATTAATTTCCAGCATCAACAAAAAACCATTTATCCTATTATCCATACCAATTACTGGCTTTCTGCTTGGGTAGGTATGGAGATCAAAAAAGTCCAAACTGTCAGACATTTGCATACATATCACTCATTAGGGGCAGTTAAATATCGTTCCGTCACTACTGTGCCTCTAATAGCCAAAACCCGTCTCCGTGTAGAAAAGCAATGTTTAGAAACCGCAGATATGATCATTGCTACTTCTCCTCAAGAGCAAGAACATATGCGATCGCTTGTATCAACCAAAGGTGATATTACCGTTATTCCTTGTGGTACTGATATTGAATGTTTCGGTAGTGTTGATCGCCAGTCAGGAAGAGCCAAACTTGGTATCAATCCAGAAGATAAGGTGGTCATGTATGCAGGACGTTTTGACGAGCGTAAAGGTATTGAAACTCTAGTAAGAGCGATTGCCAAAGAAGAAGTCAAATCTCACCAAAACTTGAAGTTCATCATTGTCGGTGGTTATACTCCTGGAGAAAGCGATGGTCAAGAAAAAGAACGCATTACCAATATTGTTCAAGAATTAGGGATTGAAGATATTACTCAATTCGCTGGTCGAGTTCAACACCAAGATTTAGCTGCTTATTATGCTGCTGCGGATCTCTGCGTTGTCCCCAGTCATTATGAACCTTTTGGGTTAGTAGCAATTGAATCTATGGCTGCACGTACTCCCGTCGTTGCTTCTGATGTAGGTGGTTTAAAATTCTCAGTTGTTGATCAAGTAACTGGCTTACTAGTTCCACCCCAAGATGAGGCAGCTTTTGCTGAGGCTATTGATTCTATCCTGTCTAGTCCGAAATGGCGTGAACAGTTAGGAAATAATGCTAGAAAGAGAGTAGAAGCTAAATTTAGTTGGAATGGTGTTGCTAATCAATTAGATCAACAATATTTATCAGAATTAAGCAACCTGTACGCGGAATTGGGCTTACTAAATCCTGCGGTATAAGATTAAGTCAAATTAAATACTCTTACTTAAACTTCATTCAATAAACTAATTAGGAGATAGGAGCAATCTTGTCTCCTTTTTATAATGAACTACCCCACCCTCTAGGGTCTAGCTTAGTTGACGATAAGTATGAAGAATATTGAAAAATTTAGCAAAATCAAAACTTCTAGGATCAAATCTGTGACCTGAACGATCTACAGCTTTATGAGTAGTTATGCGCTCATCTGGAATGCTGCTCATAGCTAGTAACCAAGCTAAAGACTGGTATTGGCGATCGCTATAACCGCTATGGGTTGATTGATTTCCACGTCCGTCTGGTGGAGTTTCCAAAGATATATGGTAAGCAAAGTTATTTACTGATGGTGGCAAATTATGCTTAGTTTTGACTGTTTCTATACCTGAAGGACTTTCAAACACGGAATTACCTGCACCAAAAGCCCGTTTATCTGAAGGGACGAGATAGATAATAGTTCCATCCAAAGAAATTAAAGCGTGATAGCTAACTTGATGACTGTCATGTTTATGTGGGGTTCTAAACGTATTAATAGTACTACTAAGCGAGCCAACTGTTTCATGCAATACAGCCAGAGGTTGGTTATTTAAAGGCTGACCATAAATATCATGACTATAGCGATCGCCAAAGTTAGTGGGATGGATAGCTGCGATTGTATATTTGGGTTTATATTGCTCAAAGGTAGAAGTGGTTTTATATGAAAATTCCTTGATTACTGGTGTTTTGCTTGTTTGTGAAATAGGTAATTGAGAATCAGCAGTCGGTAACTTTTTTGGCTGTATCTGTAAATCTGGCTTGGCTATTTTTGAAGTTTGAGTATTACTGTTTTGAGTATTTCTAGACTTTGTAGATAATTGATCAGCGGTTACATTAGGCTCTGTTGTTGTAGGTTGTAGTAATCTGTTACTCCCAAGAAAATTGTGATTTTGGCTAACAATAATACAAAAGCTGACAATCGAGACAATAATTAATAGTCTTATAAGAGATTTGGTTTGGGACATAATCTAGTTAATCAGCATTCATGCTCAAAAAATACAACTATTATTAATATTCCCTATTTCGCTTGGCACTTATATATTTGAATCGAGCATTTTCATTTAATCAGACTTTAGAAAGATCTCAGCTATAAATTTTTTCTTTAGATTCAAAAAAAGTTAATACTTTGGCTTGATTTTAATCTTGAAATCTTCAAAAGATATCTATGCTTACATTAACCTACGAGTACAAACTAGAACTAACCAGAGTGCCGATGCTGGTTTTGGTCAGTTTGTCAACATCTTAGAATGGGTTTGCTTCCGTTTCGCGAGAGTTGGAATCCCTCACTATAGCCACGATAGGAGCTTAGTGACGGGAGGATGTCAACAGTTGACTTAGATTTTGCTGCTGTTAATCTCTCATATTCATGGCGATCAACAATATCTTCAATTTTTAAATCTAAAACTTTAGCGATCGCCATAGCATTTTCTAACTTGATCGTTATTCCACGAAAAAACTTACTAATAGCGTTCTTCCGAATTACTCTTGAGTGTTGCTTCCCATATTGACCATTCAGAAACCAATCTTAAAGATTCAAAAACTCTTGCATTATAAACATGAACTAGAGAGCTAGGCTAAGGGTATGGAATGGGAGAGAGGAAAGCAATGAATAATCCAGCTATAGATATTCCGATCGCAACTACTCCAAAAACGCGCCAATGGAGTTTACCCGTTTGGTTGGTAATAATTTGTTTTGTCACTTTTAGCGTTTTACTTGGTGCGGGGGTGGCTATTTGGAAAAATGCACCGCCGATTCCAGCGATCGCGCGTTCTTCTAGTCATGAAATTGTTTTAACGCAAGCAGATATTCAAAACGGACAGGAAACTTATTTAGCAAGAGGCGGTCAACATATTGGTAGCGTTTGGGGACATGGTAGCTATCTAGCGCCAGATTGGACGGCGGATTTTTTGCATCGTTGGGGATTAGCTACTGCTGGGGTGTTATATGATGGTAATCCTGACTTTCAGCAAGCGGATTTAGAAGCGATCGCTGCACCAGAAAGAGCTAGTTTGGAAGCAAGAGTCAAACAAAATTTTAAAACCAATCGTTACGATCGCAAAACGCAAGAATTGTTATTAACCGAGGCTCAAGTTCAAGGAATTAATAAAGTCTTTGCTGACTACAGCGAACTTCTAAAACATGGTTCGGCGGTTCATTCGATTCCTGACGGTTGGTTTATTAACGACCAACAAATTCATGACGTTACCGCCTTTTTTGCTTGGACGGCATGGACGGCAGCAGCAAATCGCCCGAATGCTCCTTTTTCCTATACCGCAAATTGGCCGCACGACGATTTAATTGGCAATCAACCGCCAGCACAATTTGTAATTTGGTCGATTGTCTCAGTAATCGTATTAATTGGCGCGATCGCAACTTTTTTGTTTATTTATTTGCGATCGGAAGATGAAGCTGTCGAAACAGTAATTCAGACTCCAGCAATTCCGACAATTACTGCCAGTCAAAAAGTTACTTCCCTGTTTTTCGTAGTGGCGATGGCACTATTCTTAGCGCAGATCGGCGCGGGAATGATTACCGCACACTATGCCGTCGAAGGACATGGTTTTTATGGCATACCTTTGGATAAATTCCTGCCCTATGCTGCTTCCCGTACCTGGCACTTACAATTAGCAGTATTTTGGATTGCTACTTGCTGGTTAGCCGCAGGTTTGTACTTTGCACCACGCTTCGGACGCGAACCAAAATATCAAGGGATTGGCAATGCTGGATTGCTGGTTGCTTTAACTATAGTTGTAGTAGGTTCGGTTGTCGGTGCTTGGGCTGGCATTCAAGGCATTTTGGGAAATAAATATAGTTTCTGGTTTGGTCATCAAGGCTATGAATATGTAGAATTAGGAAGAGTCTGGCAGCTACTTTTAATTGGTGGAATGGTTTTCTGGCTGTGGTTGATGTATCGCGCCCTCGAACCTGCTTTAAAGAAAGAAGGAGATATTACAGGTTTAAATCATTTCTTTTTTTATAGTGCGGTTACTATACCTCTGTTCTATTCAGCAGGTTTAATGTACACCAATCACACACACCTAAGCATAGCCGAGTACTGGCGTTGGTGGGTAGTGCATCTTTGGGTAGAAGGCTTCTTTGAAGTATTTGCCACCGTGGCGATCGCCTATCTATGTAGCGAACTAGGTTTCCTCAAGAAATCTTCGGCATTAAAAGCCACCTACATGACTACTATTTTGTATCTCGGTAGTGGTGTCATTGGTACGTTGCACCATCTCTATTTTTCGGGAACTCCCGCTTTCATTGCGGCGATGGGATCGGTAGCCTCGGCTTTGGAAGTAGTACCTCTAACTTTGATTGGTTTTGAAGTGGTTAAAACTCTAAAATTCTCTCAAGCAGCAGCAGGTTTCTATCGTTGGCCATTACGCTTCTTTTTGGGAACTTGTTTCTGGAATTTAGTCGGGGCGGGAATTTTTGGTTTTCTTATCAATCCGCCGATTGTTCTCTATTATTCTCAAGCCCTTAATACTACTCCCATTCACGCCCATTCTGCCTTGTTTGGCGTTTATGGTTCTCTGGCGATCGCCTTAATGCTCTTTCCCTTACGGGAAATGGTAGCAGAACGAGCATGGAATGAAAAACTACTGCGCTTCTCTTTCTGGGCAATTAACGGCGGTTTAGTCGCGATGTTAGTTTTTTCCTTGATTCCTAGCGGTTTTTATCAATTAGTTGCCTCAGTTAATTATGGTACTTGGTACGCCCGTAGCGCAGCAGTAGTCGGTAGTCCTTGGATGCATTGGACTGTTTGGCTGAGAATGCCAGGAGATATTTGCTTTGCTTTGGGTGCTGTAGCAATTTTTATATTTACAGTTCGAGCAGCGATCGCCATCTTTACTACTAACCAAGATTCAAAATTATTTCAATAAAGGTTGTTATGTAACTTTTGCAGATGCTCTTGTAAATACTTTAGATCGCTTAGCGCGGTATCAAGCTGCTGCTTTTCTAATTCTGGGGAAAGCACTGGTTTGTTATTGATAACATTGTGTACGGAAATTTGCAGCTTAGATAGTAAAATCTCTAATTCTTGATCGATCTCAATGCGATCGCAGCTGGAATTTTCATCAACAGTTTCTTTTGAGTGCAAACAATCTAGCTCATCTAACTCAACGACTATTGGTTCGGTAGCATCACTTGATAATTGCTGCGTTTTTTCTGTTTTTAGTTGCTTAACTGTCCGCTGTAGGGTTTCGATAACTCCATACATTTCCATCGGGTCAAAAACTCTCAGCAAAGTGGTTTGAGTTACTATCCCCAGTTCTTGTCCCCAATTCCAAGATACTACTAATCTGCGTACTCGTCGGCGCTGCATTTCTTGATGAGCTATCCAGAGAGAATCTTCAGGAGTGAGCAGAAATAAAGGAGTACTCATTATATCTCCTGCGCTTATTTTAGACAGACTCAAATCAAGAGATTGAAACTGCATAATATCCCGTTCGGTTACGATACCCACGGGTCGAATGATATCTTCATCTTTATCGTCTTCTTGGGTAATAACAATGCAACTCACCCGAAAAGTAGCCATTAATTTCGCCAGATCAATCGCAGCATAATCCATAGAAGCGCGAATCACTTTAGTTGTCATTACTTCTGACACTCGCCTCAATTTAAGAAGATTGGTCGGTCGAAGAATTTGACGGATACTTTCGGGGGAAACTACACCTACCAATTGATCACGATTATCGACGATCGGTAGATGGCGAATGCGATAGCGACGAAACAAAAACAAAGCCGCAAAAATATCTTGAAAGTGAGCTTCTTTTAGGGTAATCACTGGCTGATTCATCACCTCACCAATTTTTACTCCTGTAAAGCTTGTATGGTTCGCCACCAGTCTGACAATATCCCGCTCTGTGAAAATCCCCACTAATTGCGAATTCTCCATGACTAGCACACAGCTAGAGCGAGACTCATTGATAGAAAGATCCTCTGCTGCCGAGTTCAGGCTTGACAAAAAACAACTTTGACCTCTCGTCTCACTCATTAAAGCGATCGCATCTACGAGTAAAGTTTCAGCCGTAACCGTTAAAGGTTGAAGATCGAGTGCCTCATTCATCTCTGGAACGTTAATAAATGGGTCGTTTACTTCCATCTCAAGACCCTCTTAGGGATGTTACAAAATAATAAACTAAAAACTATAAATAATATTCACTTTATTGGCATAAAGGTGTATCATAGAGAAATGTTACAAAAAAAAAGCTATAATTATTACAGGTAATCAATTATGAATTAAAAAGGTTGTTAAAAAACTTTGTTGTTTGAACGAGGTTTATATGTGTCTCAATCTTACATCTTTAGAGTGTATGTTGTTTGATCGAGACCCTCGCAAAATAATAAAGTACGTATAGGTTTATTTAACGCCAGATATGCGAGAAGTTTTACCGTAGAGTCGGTCTAAAACCCGTTTCACTGAACTTCTTTGCCACTGCTGACCGCGTTTAGTTGGATATTCATTTTGATTCAGCCAATCAGCAATCTGTTGTAAAGACTTGCCAGATTTATGATGACGGCGAATCAGTTCGATTATTTCCTGTTCTTGAGGGTCTTCGATTAGTTCGCCATCAACGGCACGTTGTCCGAAAGCTGGAGATCCGTATCCAGCATAGCCACCACTAGCAGCTTTTTCTTGTCTACCGCGATCAAGTCTCGACCAAATTTCGTAATTATCTAAGTTTTCAGCAGCCATAACCGTTAAATATTTAACAACCTTACTTTGTAGTTTATCAACACCAAATAATAACAACTAAAAAGTTTAACTTTTCCATTTACATCTAGTAAAAAAAACTATGACTAAAGCAGCTTTTGTACAAGATAGCGAATTCGAGCAACTTATAGCTTTTGAAGTGCCTGTAGTTATTGACTATACAGCAACATGGTGCGGGCCTTGTCGCGTCATTGCTCCTTTGATGGATCGACTAGCAGAGGAATATGCAGGACGCGCCAAAGTAGTCAAAATAGACATCGATCAAAACAAAGAAAATACCAAAAAATTTGGTGTTCGTAGCATTCCTGCGGTTCTTATTTTCAAGCAAGGTGAGGTAGTGGAAACACTGGTAGGTGTAGCTCCCTATGAAACCTTCTCTGAAGCCTTAGAAAAGCATCTTTAGGTTATGTATCCGATGGTTGGAAATCAGACTGATTAAATAAGCATTGATCGCCTTAAAAAGCTAATAGTTTCACATTGATTCGATTGCAGAAATTTCGCCATGAATATGAATCAAATAATTACAGCGGTTTGCAGGTTTATAAGG